>JBBQHC010000028.1:0-26801 GCA_038323615.1 Rhodobacterales bacterium
CATGCTGGCAGGCCTAGGGTTCGCGCTGCGGTCGCTGAACGCCAAACCGGCGCAGGTGCTGCGCGGGCGCGAATGACGGGTTCGCCACAGTCAATCTTGGCGGTTGCCTGATCGCCCGACCCCCGAATTCACTTTGCAATAACAACTCGCGCCGCAGGCTCCGGCGCAGCCGGACTAAAGCCCCGGTTTGACCTGCAACAGCGGCATGACATCGGCCATTTCCGGACCCCGCTCGCGCCCCGTCACCGCCTTACGCAGCGGCATGAAAAGCCCTTTGCCCTTGCGCCCCGTTGCGTCCTTGACGGCCCCGGTCCAGTCCGACCATGTGGCGTCGGAGTAGGGCGTTTCGCCCAGCATCCCAAAGGCCTGCGCGACGAAATCGGCGTCTTCGGGATCGACCAGCGCCTTACCCCCCGACCGGAACAATTCCCACCACGCATCCATGTCGTCCAGCACCGCGATGTTGTCGCGCACGACCAGCCAGAACCGTTCGGCCATATCCGCAGGCACGCCCAGCGCCGCGACCTTGTCCGCCACCGCCGACAGCGGCAGCGACGCCAGATACCGCGCCGTCAGCGGCGCCAGATCGGCGGGATCGAATTTGGTCGGGGCGACGCCAAAATGGCCGACGTTGAACCCGTCGACCACCTCTTGCACCGAATGGCGGACCTCGACCGGGTCCGACGACCCCAGCCGCGCCATCAGCGACAGGATCGCCATTGGTTCGATCCCCTCGGCAAGCAGATCACGCAGCGCCAGATTGCCCAGACGTTTCGACAGCTTTTCGCCGTCCGGCCCGGTCAGCAGCGAATGGTGTGCAAAGCGCGGTACTTCGCCGCCAAGTGCGCGGATAATCTGAATCTGTGTCGCCGTATTCGTTACATGATCCGACCCGCGCACGATGTCGGTCACACCCATGTCAACGTCATCGACGACCGACGCGAAGGTATACAGAATCTGCCCGCTTTCCTTGATCAGCACGGGGTCAGACACCGACGCGGCATCAATCGAAATCGGCCCCAGTATCCCGTCCGTCCACTCGATCCGCTCAAGATCCAACTTGAAGCGCCAATGCGACCCGCGTTCGGCCCGCAGCCGGTCCTTTTCGGCGTCAGACAACGCCAAAGCTGCCCGGTCATAGACCGGCGGTTTGCCCATGTTCAGCTGCTTTTTGCGTTTCAGATCCAGTTCGACTGGCGTTTCAAAACACTCGTACAGGCGGCCCATGTCGATCAGCCGCGCCTTGGTCGCCAGATAGCGGTCGATGCGTGTCGATTGCTGTTCGACCCGGTCCCACTCAAGCCCCAGCCAGGTCAGCGCATCCTTGATCCCGTCGATATATTCGGGCTTTGAGCGTTCCTGATCGGTATCGTCGATCCGCAGAATAAAGATGCCGCCGTTCTGGCGGGCGATCACATAGTTCATCAGCGCGGCACGCAGGTTGCCGATATGCAGCCAGCCAGTTGGCGAAGGGGCGAAACGGGTCACGGTCATCGGGTGTCTCCTGTTACGCGGCCTCTTTCACAAGCGCCCCGAATTGTCCATATGAAGCCCATGAAACCAACTGTCGACGCCATTGCCCAGATCGCCCACGATACCGTGGCCGCCTTTCCGCCCGCCTTTCGGACCCACGCCGCGCAGGTGCAGATCCGGGTCGAGGATTTCGTGCCGTTGATCTGGCTTGACGATGACGAGGATGCCTGGGACATCACCGGCCTTTATACCGGGGTGCCGATGACCGAAAAGCGGCCCGACGACATCCCCGAAGGCCCCGATACGGTCTGGCTGTTCCGCGAGCCCATTCTGGACGAGCTGGAGGACCGCGACGTGACCCTACAGGAACTTGTGGCGCATATCACCGTCCACGAATTCGCGCATCATTTCGGCTGGTCCGATGACGACATCGCCAGCATCGATCGGTGGTGGGAATAGCTATTCGGCTAAAACGGGTTGCTGCTGAGCGCCCAACTGCGGCTCGGGCAGCCGCCAGACCATGACCGACAGCGCCAGAAACGGCACCGGCACGAACAGCAGGGCCATCAGCACGGCCTGACTGTAGGCCGCAGCCGGGTCGGCCACCGTTGGCAGCGCACCGCGCAGCGTCGAGAAAAAGATCTCTCCGACAACCGCCAGCCCGATTGCGCCGCCGACCTGCTGGAACGACTGCAAGGCCCCCGATGCCGACCCTGTATCGTGCCCGTCGACATTGGCCAGCACGGTCTGGAACAGCGGCGAAATCGCGGTGCCAAGACCCAGACCGGCGACGACCAGCGGCAGAATGAAGGCGCTTTGCACCAACGCCTCGCCCGGTCCCGGCACCGCGAACCGCAGCAGGATCATGCCGACGCCCATCATCAACGCGCCGATCGAAATCCGCTGGCGCGGAAACCGGATGCCCAGCCGCCCCGACAACAACGAGGCGATCAGCACGCCGACCGAAAACGGCATCGTCGTCAGCCCCGATTGTAGCGGCGTCAGCCCATTGCCGACCTGAAACATCAGCGCCAAGGTCAGAAACAGCCCCGGCATCCCCATGAAGATCAGCCCGGTCAGCAGCGACCCATACATGTAATCGCCATTGCCCATCAGTGCGACCGGCAACAGTTGCGGCGCCACTGTTGCGGCTTGCCGTCGTTCCCACGCCAGAAACGCCAATAGGGCAGGCAAGGCCGCGACCATCATCGCGAAAGCCCACAGCGGCCAGCCGAGTTGCCGCCCCTCGATCAGCGGGAACAACAGCAACAGCAGCGTCAGCGCCGCCAGCAGCACGCCGACGAAATCCAGTTTCAGCCCCGCACCGCCGGGGATCACCGGCACATAACGCAATGCGGCGATGATCGCCAAAACTCCGACCGGCACATTGACCAGAAAAATCGGTCGCCAATCCATGCCCCACAGGTCCAGCCCGATCAGGAACCCGCCCAGCACCGGCCCGGTCACGGATGCCAGCCCCGCCGACAGTCCAAACAGCGCAAACGCCAGCCCGCGTTCCTTGGGTTGGAACAGCACCGGCACGATGGCCAGCGTCTGCGGCGTCATCATCGCGCCGCCGATGCCTTGGGCAACGCGGGCACCAATGAGCGCCTCCATCGACGGGGCCATGCCACAGAGCGTCGATCCGATGGTGAACACCACGACCCCGGCGATGAACATCAACCGGCGGCCATAGACATCGCCCAATCTGCCAGCGGGCAACAGCAGCAGGGCAAAGGTCAGGATATAGACGGCGACCACCCATTCGATCTGGCTGTCTGTCGCGCCGAATGCCGATTGCATCGACGGCAGAGCAACGTTGACGATAGTGATGTCGATCAGGTTCATGAAACCGGCGATCAGCAATGCAGCCATTGCGATCCAGCGGCCCGGCAAAGGGGCCGTTTCAGCGGGGGCGGACATGGGTAGGCCTTTGGTCGATGAAGTATCGGCGCTAACCTAGTCGCAGCCGCAGCAAAGGCAACCGACGGACACGGGGATCTACCGCCACAGCGCAAAACCTCTGCGCACCGTTAAGCAAGGCCGTCCAGCAAATAGGGCGGCCCGGATCGCCCGGACCGCCCCTTTATTGTCACCGCCAGACGTTAGCGGATCACACGCACGATGGTGTTGGTCTGCGCGTCAACAACGACAGTCTGGCCGTTGACGTTAAGATAGCGCAGCTCGGGCTGATCCGCGATTTCGTAGGTCGTCACGGATGTCGGCACCCCGGCGCCCACGACGACTTCGCCGTCAAGGTAAACGGTTTCGACTGGGTTTTGGGTGATGTACGTCACCGTTGTCTCGGTCGGCTCAGTCGCGGCAACGCCGGCTCCTGCTCCAAGGATACCGCCGGCGACGATACCGCCGATCGGGCCGCCCACCGCGTAGGCCACAAGTGCGCCCAAAGTCGCGCCGCCGACGGCGGCGGCGTTTTTGTCGGCATCAGTCTGCTCGGTGTCCTCGTAGGTCACGGTGTTGACAGAGACCGTCGCGGGCCGGGTGGTCAGGGCTACTGCCTGATCCTCTACACCCACGGCCAGATAGTCGGACGAGGACCAGCCGTTCACACCGTCATAGGCGACCTGACACCAGGCACTGGCATCAAGGCAGCCATCGACGGCCACCTTGTCGCCAGCGGCAATCACACCGACGACATCGTAATACGGGCCGGGGCCCGAACGGATATTGAGATCAGTAGCGGCCACGGCCTCGGCTGATTGCGCAAAAGCGGGGGCGGCGGCTGCAAGAGCGATGGCCGAGACCATACCAAGATTTGCAAGTTTCATGTTGAGCGTCCTTTCTTTGACCGATGCGTCCGTTTGCCAAAATAGCAGCGGATCACACGCACCGATCGAACAGGGGAGCAACAGCGAGATGGCCCAGACGTTCCCGGTTATCGGATAACAATGACGGATTTGCGAAAGACTGTGGCCGCAAAGCAGCCACTATCGGATGGCGATTCAGTTCTAAGCCATTCCGCTCAGCTGGGATCACGCCAGCGATTGACGATGGGATACCGGCGATCCAGCCAGAACGACCCCTTGGTCAACCGGGTGCCGGGGGCCGACTGGAACCGTTTGTATTCGCTGATATAAATCAGGTGTTCGACCTTTTTCACGGTGTCCCGGTCATATCCCGCCGCGACGCAGTCGGCGACCGACCGGTCGTGGTCCACCAACATTTCAAGGATCCCGTCCAGCACCTCGTAGGGCGGTAGGGACTGGTCGTCGCGCTGATCCTCGCGCAGTTCAGCGCTGGGCGGTTTGTCGATAATACTGGTCGGAATCACGACGCCCGCCGGAGCCAGCATCCAGTCGCGGTGGTTTTCATTGCGCCAGCGGCAGGTGGCGAAAACCCGCATCTTGTACAGGTCTTTGATCGGGTTATAGCCGCCCGCCATGTCGCCATAGATCGTCGCATAGCCCACCGCGACCTCGGATTTGTTGCCCGTGGTCAACAGCATCTCGCCGAACTTGTTGGACTGCGCCATCAGCAGCAGACCGCGCAGGCGCGACTGGATGTTCTCCTCGGTCAGCCCCGGCTCCAGCCCGGCGAACAAGGGCGCCAAAGCCTCTGACACCGCCGCCCGTGGCCCGGTAATACTGACCGTGTCCAGTTTGCAGCCCAACGCCGCCGCCACCGCCGCCGCATCGTCCAAAGAGCCTTGCGAGGTAAATTCGGACGGCAGCATGACGCAACGCACGTTGTCCGGCCCCAATGCGTCGGCGGCAATGGTTGCCACGATGGCGCTGTCGATACCGCCGGACAGACCCAGCAGGACCTTTTTGAACCCGGTCTTGCGCATGTAATCGCGCAATGCCTCGACCATCGCGCGGTAATCCTGTTCAGTCTCGTCAGGCAGATGCGCCATCGGGCCGTCCACCACCCGCCAACCGCCGTCACCGCGTTCAAGGTCGATATGGGCGATCACGGCGTCAAACAGCGGCAGTTGCACCGCCAGCGCCCCGCCGGGGTTCAGCGCGAACGACCCACCGTCGAACACCTGATCGTCCTGCCCTCCCACCATGTTCAGATAAATCAGCGGCAACCCGGTTTCGATGACGCGGGCGACCATCATGTTCATCCGGGTGTCCATCTTGCCCCGGTAATAGGGTGACCCGTTCGGGACCAACAGAAATTCCGCCCCCGTTTCGGCCAGCGTTTCCGACACTTCGGGGTGCCATGCGTCTTCACAGATCGGGCTGCCGATCACGATGTTACCGACCGCATAGGGGCCGCCCAATGGACCGGCATCAAAGATCCGGACTTCGTCGAACACGGTCTCGTTGGGCAGGTTGTGTTTCAGGGTGCGCGAGACGATCCGCCCGCGGTTCAACACGAAATAGGCGTTGTAAAGGCTGGCCCCTTCGACATGCGGGCCGCCGATGGCCAGCGCCGGACCATCGGTGCAATCGCGCGCCAGCTGCTCCAGTGTCGCCTGCGCCGCCAGTTGAAACGCCGGTTTCATCACCAGATCCTGCGCGTTGTAGCCGGTGATGAACATTTCCGGCATCGCCACCAGATCGGCCCCGGCGTCGCGGCCCTGTTCCCACGCATCACGCGCCAACGCGGCATTGCCGGCCAGATCACCCACGGTCGGGTTCACTTGTGCAAGTGTCAGGCGAAATCGGTCGGTCATATCAGCCCCTTGGCAAGGTCAGTCTGCATTTACCAGATCGGTGCGCAGGGGAAAGCCGATTGCGCCGCCTACCCCGTTGTCACCGCCCGGACGGAGCGATAGGTTGTCGGGGCTGTAACCGGGGGAAGTCCGCAGATGAACCGAATTCGTTTCGCACCGGCAATGCTGGCGGTGACGCTTGCCTTTGGCCTTGGCGGCGTCGCCAGTGCGCAAAGCGTGCAGACCAAGCAATACGACGACGGCGGCATCTACGAGGGCAGCTTTCTGAACGGCAAACAGCACGGCACCGGCACCTACACCCTGCCCAACGGGTATTCCTATACCGGCGAATGGTTCGAAGGCGAAATCAGGGGGCAGGGCATCGCCCGGTTCCCCAATGGGTCGGTCTATGAAGGCGAATTCGCCCGTGGCAAACCCGAAGGTCAGGGTCGCATCACCTTTGCCGACGGCGGCACCTACGAGGGATCGTGGGAGGACGGCAAGATCAGCGGCAGCGGCATCGCCGTCTATGCCAACGGCGTGCGCTACGAGGGCGAGTTCAGCAACGCCATGCACAACGGTATCGGCACGATGACCAGCCCCGGCGGCTATAGCTATACCGGCCCTTGGGTCAACGGCGTCAAGCAAGGGGTCGGCAAGATCACCTATCCCGATGGCGCGATCTACGAAGGCAATCTGGCCAACGGCGAACGCGAAGGCGAAGGCACCCTGACCATGCCCGACGGGTTGCAATACGTCGGCACCTGGAAGAACGGCCAGATTGAGGGCAAAGGCCGGCTGATCCAGCCCAACGGCGACATCTACGAAGGCGATCTGGTCGCCGGACGCCGTCAGGGCACCGGCACCGTCACCTATGCCAACGGCGACGTCTATCAGGGCGGCTTTGCCGATGACAAGCGGCACGGGCAGGGCACGTTCCGGGGCAGCGACGGCTATACCTACATCGGCGCATGGGCAAACGGCCAGATCGAGGGTCAGGGTCAGGTCACATACCCTGACGGGTCGATCTATGTCGGCACCTTCAACGCGGACCTTGCCGATGGCACGGGCAAGATCACCTATGCTGACGGGTCCACCTACGAAGGCGAATGGAAGGCCGGCGTCATCAACGGGCGCGGCATCGCCACCTATGCCAACGGGCTGGTCTATGAGGGCGATTTCGTCAACGCCAAGAACGACGGTCAGGGCAAGATGACCTATGCCGACGGCTATACCTACGAGGGTCAATGGGCCGACGGACAGCGCAACGGCACCGGCACCGCAACCTATGCCGACGGCACCGTCTATGTCGGCGAATTCAAGGATGGCCAACGCCACGGGCGCGGCAAGATCACGATTCCCGACCGCCCCGAAACCCCGGAAAACGAGGCGTTCGTCTACGAAGGCCAGTGGGACAACGGCGAAATTTCGGGCCTTGGGGTGGCGACTTATGCCAATGGCGACGTCTATTCCGGCATGTTCCAGAGCGGGCGGCGGCAGGGCGAGGGCACGATGACCTATGCTCCTACTGCCGACAACCCGGCCCCCGCACCCGAATCGGGCAAATGGCAGGACGGCGCGCTGGTCAGCCAGAATGCGACGCCTGACGCCGGCGAAACCGGGGCGGTCGTCACCGACCCGGCAGCGGCCGATTCAGCGAACTAGAGCGTGTTGCGTTTGATCGGAACGTGTATTCGGGGAATGACCCGAGGCAGCGTTTGCTGAACGCGACATGCTCTAAACCGCGTCACCCGCATCCAGCCGGTCCAGCCACGCCTGCGCCTCGGCCAGCACGGTGGCGCGCTTGTCGGCGTCCATCCGGTCCCATGTGGCATACATCTGCCCCATCCGCGGGTTCTGGGAAAACCGCGGCCGATGCCGGTCAAGGAAATGCCAATATAGCAGGTTGAACGGACAGGCCCCCTTGCCCGTCTTCTGCTTTACGTCATAGGCGCAGCCGGTGCAGTAGTCCGACATCTTGGCGATGTAGTTGCCGCTGCTGACATAGGGTTTGGTCGCGATGATGCCGCCATCGGCGAACTGGCTCATCCCGATGACGTTCGGGGCCTCGACCCATTCATAGGCGTCGGCATAAACGGCCAGATACCATTCATGCACATAGGCGGGATCGATCCCCGCCAGCAGCGCGAAATTGCCGGTGATCATCAGGCGCTGGATGTGGTGGGCATAGGCCTCGGCCCCGGTCTGGGCGACGGTGGCACCGACGCAGGCCATGTCGGTCTTGGCGCCCCAGAACAGCGCGGGCAGCGGTCGGGTGTGGTTCAGGTCGTTACGGGCGGTATAGCTCGGCCCCTGCTGGAAATAGATACCGCGCATGTATTCGCGCCAGCCGATGATCTGGCGAATGAACCCCTCGACCGCATTCAAGGGGGCGCGACCCGCCTGCCATTCAGCCGCGACCGCCTTGCAAATCGCCAGCGGGTCCAGCAATCCCGCGTTCAGATAAAGACCGATCACCGCATGGAACATGAACGGCTGATCGGTCAGCATCGCGTCCTGATAATCGCCGAATTGTGGCAGCCCGTGGCGTAACCACTGATTCAGATGTCGCAGCGCCCCGGCTGCATCGGTGGCAAACCAGAACGGCCGCAGGTCGCCGAAATTGTCGGGGAAACGGGCGGCGACAAGGTCCAGCACCTCGTCAACGACATCGTCACTGTCAAACCGCAGCGGCGCAGGTGGATCGGTGTCGCTTTTGGCCGGTTTGCGGTTGTCGTGGTCAAAGTTCCACTGGCCGCCCGCCGGGTCGTCGCCGTTCATCAGCAGCCCGGTGTGGCGGCGCATTTCGCGATAGAAATACTCCATCCGCAGCGTCTTGCGGTCCTTGGTCCATGCGGCAAACCGAGCATGCGAACAGATGAACCTGTCATCTGCGATCTGGCGCACCGGCACCGGGCAGTCGTACAGGGCGTCAATCAGTCGCCACTCGCCGGGTTCGGTGGCGATCACGCCATCAGCGTCAAATTCCGCCGCACGGCGCACCAGTTCGCCAACGATGGACCCGGCATTGTCGGGATCGGTGTAGGCGGTATAGGCGATCTGCCAGCCGTCCTGACGCAATGCCGCCGCAAATTTGCGCATTGCGGCAAAACAGAAGGCAATCTTTTTGGGGTGGTGCGGCACGTAATGTGCCTCGGCCCGCACCTCGGCCATGACGACGACATCGCGGGACTTGTCCGCGGCCTGCAAAGCGGCGATCCGGGGCGACAACTGGTCGCCCAATACCAGAACCAGCTTTACCACGGCACCGTGTCGCCGGCGTAGTCAAAGAACCCGCCGGTCTGATCGGGCGACAATCCGTCGATCACCGCCAGCAGATTGGCCGCCGCCAGATCGGGGGTAACGGTGGTATGCCGCCCGGCGTAATTGACTGTAAACGGGGTTTCGACCGTGCCTGGATGCAGGGCGACGCAGACCGATTGTTTATGACTGCGGTGCAGTTCGATCGCGGCACCATGCACGATCTGGTTCAGTGCCGCCTTGGACGCGCGATACGAATGCCAGCCGCCGATCCGGTTGTCGCCGATCGATCCGACCCGCGCCGATAGGACGGCGACCCGCCCGTCGCTGGTCAGCAACCGGGGCACATGGCGCAGGATCAGGGCGGGGCCAATGGCGTTGGTCGCCATGACCCGCGCCATCGCAGCACCGTCAATCGCGGCAAGCGATTTTTCAGGGGTGCCGCCGGGCGGGGCCAAAATGCCCAGCGCGACGAAGATCAGATCGAACGGGCCGTTCAGCCGCTCCATCACAGCCTCGACCGATGCAGGCAGGGTCACATCCAGCCCGTCCACTGACCGCGACAGCCCCGTCACCGCGCAACCGCGTGCGACCAGCGCCGCCGCGACCGCCGCACCAATCCCACCCGAAGCCCCGACGACCAAAGCATTTTCCATGACGGGACAGCTAGGCGGCGGCTGTGCGGCGTCAATCCCGCAAAGCCGAGGTGCGACGATAACGACTTTGGGCTTTCCCCCGCAAAATTCGGCGGTATAGTCCACCCCCATGAACAGTCGCGCACATATCACGGATCTGGCCACCCACGGCCTGTCGCTGCGCGCCCTGCTGCTCCTTAGCCGCCTCTGAGCGTGCCTTTCGGCGCGACCGCTCAGAGGGGTGCAGCGCCAAGGGATAAGGAACAAAGGAACACATAAATGACAGATACGAACCGCGTGGTGATTTTCGACACCACATTGCGCGACGGCGAACAATCGCCCGGCGCCACCATGACCCACGCCGAAAAACTGGAAATCGCCGGCTTGCTGGACGAGATGGGCGTCGATGTCATCGAGGCGGGATTTCCGATCGCCTCGGAAGGCGACTTCAAGGCGGTTTCCGACATTGCCCGGGCTGCCAATCGCGCCACCATCTGCGGGCTGGCGCGGGCCAACTTCAAGGACATCGACCGCTGCTGGGAGGCGATCAGGCACGCCAAATCGCCGCGCATTCACACGTTCATCGGTACCTCGCCGCTGCACCGCGAGATGCACGCGATGGACCGCGACCAGATGGCCGAACGGATTCACGACACCGTCACCCACGCCCGCAATCTGTGTGACAACGTCCAGTGGTCGCCGATGGATGCGACGCGCACGGAACACGACTACCTGTGTCGGGTCGTCGAAATCGCGATCAAGGCCGGGGCGACGACGATCAATATCCCCGACACGGTCGGCTATACCGCGCCACAGGAAAGCGCCGATCTGATCCGCATGTTGATCGACAAGGTGCCGGGGGCCGATCAGGTGATTTTCGCCACGCACTGTCATAACGACCTGGGGATGGCGACGGCGAATTCGCTGGCGGCGGTCGCCGGGGGCGCGCGGCAGATCGAATGCACGATCAACGGATTGGGCGAACGGGCCGGCAATACGGCGCTGGAGGAGGTCGTGATGGCCCTCAAGGTGCGCCGCGATATCATGCCGTGGACCACGAACATTGACACGACCAAGATCATGAACATCTCGCGCCGGGTCGCCACCGTGTCGGGCTTTCCGGTGCAGTTCAACAAGGCCATCGTCGGCAAAAATGCCTTTGCGCACGAATCCGGCATCCATCAGGACGGCATGCTGAAGAATGCCGAGACGTTCGAGATCATGCGCCCGACCGATATCGGGCTGTCCGAAACCAACATCGTGATGGGCAAACATTCGGGCCGCGCCGCGTTGCGATCCAAGCTGCGCGATTTGGGGTTTGAATTGGCCGACAACCAGTTGAACGATGCCTTCGTGCGGTTCAAGGAACTCGCCGACCGCAAGAAAGAAGTTTACGACGACGACCTGATCGCGCTGGTCCGCCAGAACGACGCCGCCGACGACCGGTTGCGGCTGAAATCGCTGCGGGTGGTCTGTGGCACGACGGGGCCACAAACGGCTGACATGACGCTGGAGATCGACGGCACCGACCAGTCGGTGACGGCAACTGGCGACGGCCCGGTCGATGCGACGTTCAACGCCGTGAAAAAGCTGTTCCCACATGCCGCGCGGCTGCAACTGTATCAGGTCAACGCCGTGACCGAAGGCACCGACGCGCAGGCGACAGTGTCGGTGCGGATGGAGGAGGACGGGCGGATCGCCACCGGGCAATCGGCGGATACCGACACCGTCGTCGCCAGCGCCAGGGCCTATATCAACGCCCTGAACCGGCTGCTGGTGCGGCGCGCCAAGTCGGCGCCGGGCGAAGATGTGAAGGGCATCAACTACATGGACGCGGGTTGAGCGCGAAACGGTTTGCCTGAACATTAATGATTCTCTATATTGAATAAAATCAATATAGAGAATCACCGATGGAACCTGCAATCGACCAGATCCTCGCCGCCGTCGCCAACCCGACCCGTCGCGCGATCCTTGACCGACTGATCGCAGGCGAGGCGACGGTGGGCGACCTTGCGGCCCCCTTTGCGCTTAGCCAACCGACGATCTCGGCCCACCTCAAAATCCTCGAGGCGGCGGGCCTTGTAACCCGTGGGCAACGGGCCAATCAGCGTCCGGTCAGACTGCAACCCGCCGCTCTCGGGGAACTTGAACGCTGGATCGGGCAGTATCGCCGCCTGTGGAACGATCGGTTCGACCAGATCGAAGACATTGCCCGCGAACTGGAACGAAAGGACCAACATGATGACTCCTGAATCCGCGCAAGACCACACAGCAACAGTTAGTCGGGTGATGAATGTCCCGGCGCGCATCCTGTTCCTTGCCCATTCCCAACCCGAACATCTGAAACGATGGTACGGGCCGCGCAGTTACCCCGTCACATTCTGCGAAGTAGATTTTCGTGTCGGCGGTAAATGGCGGATGGCGATGACCGGTCCCGAGGGCCTGCAGGGGCCATTCTTTGGCGGTACCTACCACGAGATCGTCCCCGACGCCCGGATCGTCTATGACAACGGTTTCGAGGAACCGCACGGCGGCGCGCTGAACCTCAAGAACGCCGGCAGGATGATGATTACCGCCACCTTCGCAGAGACAGCGGGCGCAACCACGATGACCGTCACAACCCGGTTTTCGACCGCGGCAATGAAGGCCGAATACCTCGCCGTGGGCATGATGGAGGGACTGGCCGAAGGGCTTGATCAACTGTCAGACGTCGCCGCAGAACTGGCCCGTCGCGGATGATCCGACGGCCAAGGTTTGAAAATCACAATATTACTCGCAATATTTGCCAACAACTGGCCAATAAAGCCGGAAAATTACTAGGAGCGTTTTGATGCCGATCTGTTGAAATCAAGGCCTTTCACCCATCTGCCGACCTGCCTATAAGGGCGTCGGCCCCGACCATCGAGTCGCGGGCCTGAACATTTTTTGGGAACGGGACGGCAATACATGGCGTGGCTTGGGGGTTTGTTTTCGTCGGACATGGCGATTGATCTGGGGACAGCGAACACGCTGATCTATGTGCGCGGCAAGGGCATCGTGCTGTCGGAACCCTCGGTCGTGGCCTATCACGTCAAGGACGGTGTCAAAAAGGTGCTGGCCGTGGGTGAGGATGCCAAGCTGATGCTGGGCCGCACCCCCGGCAGCATCGAGGCGATCCGGCCGATGCGCGACGGCGTTATCGCCGATTTCGATGTCGCCGAAGAGATGATCAAGCATTTCATCCGCAAGGTCCACAAACGCACCACGTTTTCCAAGCCCAAGATCATCGTGTGCGTTCCGCACGGCGCCACCCCCGTTGAAAAACGCGCGATCCGCCAGTCGGTGCTGTCCGCCGGGGCCCGCCGCGCCGGGCTGATCGCCGAACCGATCGCTGCGGCCATCGGGGCCGGCATGCCGATCACCGATCCGACCGGCAACATGGTCGTCGATATCGGCGGCGGCACGACCGAGGTGGCGGTGCTAAGCCTTGGCGACATCGTCTATGCCCGGTCCGTCCGCGTCGGCGGCGACCGGATGGACGAGGCGATCATCAATTACCTGCGCCGCCAGCATAACCTGCTGATCGGCGAATCCACCGCCGAGCGGATCAAGACCAGCATCGGCACCGCCCGGATGCCCGATGACGGGCGTGGCACGTCGATGCAGATCAGGGGCCGCGACCTGCTGAACGGCGTCCCCAAGGAAACCGAGATTTCACAGGCGCAGGTGGCCGAGGCGCTGGCCGAACCGGTGCAGGCGATCTGCGAGGCGGTGATGACCGCCCTCGAGGCGACGCCGCCCGACCTTGCCGCCGATATCGTTGATCGCGGTGTCATGCTGACCGGTGGCGGAGCGCTGCTGGGACAGCTGGACCTTGCGCTGCGCGAACAGACCGGGCTGGCGATTTCGGTTGCCGACGAGTCACTGAATTGTGTCGCACTGGGCACTGGCAAGGCGCTCGAATATGAGAAACAGCTGCGGCATGTGATAGACTACGACAGCTGAACCAACCTGACAGGGGGGAATCCCACCCTTGGCCCGCGACAAGCAAGACGAAGACTATGTCGGCCCGATCCGCAGATTGCTGGTCGGCTTGCTGGTTTTGGTCATGTTCGCCACCTTTCTGATCTGGCGGATCGACAGCCCGCGGGTCGAACGGTTTCGCGCCGCAGTGATCGACAAGGTGGTGCCGTCGTTCGAATGGGCGATGGCCCCGGTCACCGGGGTCGCCAACCTGATCGCAGATTTCCAAAGCTATCAGCGGCTGGCGGCTCAGAACGGCGACCTGCGCCGCGAGTTGCAGCAGATGAAGGCGTGGAAAGAGGCGGCACTGCAACTGGAACAGGAAAACGCCAAGCTGCTGGATCTAAACAACGTCCGCCTTGACCCGCAGTTTACCTTTGTGACCGGCGTCGTGCTGGCTGACAGCGGATCACCATTTCGCCAATCGGTGCTGCTGAACGTCGGTAATCGCGACGGCATCGTCGATGGCTGGCCGACGATGGACGGGATCGGGCTGATCGGGCGGATTTCGGGGGTCGGGGCGAATACGTCGCGGGTGATCCTGCTGACCGATACCTCGAGCCGGATCCCGGTCGTGATCCAGCCCTCCGGCCAACGCGCGGTGCTGGTGGGTGACAATACGATCAACCCGCCGGTGGATTTTCTGGAAAACCCCGATGTGGTCCGCCCCGGCGACCGGGTGGTGACGACCGGCGACGGCGGGGTATTTCCGGCCGATCTGCTCGTCGGGCAGGTCGCAATGGGCAATGATCGCCGCCTGCGGGTCCGCCTCTCTGCCGATTTCGAACGGCTTGAATTTCTGCGCGTCCTGCGCAGCAATCCGCGCGAGGCGATCACTGACCCCGGATCGCTGATCGAACCCGATGTGGCGCTGACCCCGGCCCTTGCACCTGTGGCCCAAGAAACGGAGGCGACAGATGGCTGAAACCCCGACCGCACGGCGCTGGCTGGGCCGGCTGACATATCTGGCGATCGCGCTGGCGCTGACATTCGCGCAACTGCTGCCGCTGGAAACCAGCCCGCGCGCCTTTGCCCCGCCCGACCTGATCCTTGCGGTGACGCTGGTCTGGGTCGTGCGCCGCCCCGATTTCCTGCCGGTGCCGCTGATCGCGCTCGTGTTCTTTGCCTCGGACCTGCTGTTTCAGCGCCCGCCCGGTCTGTGGACTGCACTTGTACTGATCCTGACCGAGATTATCCGCGCCAGGGCCAGCGGTCTGCGCAGCGTGCCGTTCGGGCTGGAATGGGCAACCGTGGCGGTGGGTATCTTTGCGATCACCATTGCCAACCGGGCCGCGCTGGCCATCGTGATGACGCCGCAAGCGCCGCTGACCCTCAGCCTGATCCAGATGGTCATGACAATCCTCGTTTATCCGGTCGTCGTCGGCGTCGCTTATCTGCTGCTAGGGGTTCATCGGCCTGCGCCGGGGGCCGTTGATGGCCTGGGGCACCGGTTATGAAGCGGGGCCCGAAAGACGCCGCCGAAAGCGTGCGCGGGATTTCGCGCCGCGCCCTTGTGGTCGGAGCGATGCAGGTCGGCGTGCTGGGCACGCTGGGCCTGCGGATGCAGCACTTGCAGATCGATCAGGCGGACCAATTCCGCCTGCTGGCCGACGAAAACCGGATCAATATCCGCCTGCTGCCGCCGGCCCGTGGTCTGATATTCGACCGCAACGGGACGACCATCGCGCAAAACGAACTGATTTATCGTATCGTCATCGTGCGCGAAGATGCAGGCGACGTGGCCGAGGTGCTGCAACGCCTGACCCATCTGATGCCTTTGACGCAGGATGACATCGACAAGGTGCTGGCCGAAGTCGCCCGCCGGTCGCCATTTGTCCCCGTCACCATCGCCGAAAGGGTCAACTGGGACGACATCGCGCGGGTCAGCATCAACGCCCCTGCCCTGCCCGGCATCACCGCCGAGGTGGGGCTGTCGCGGCTGTATCCGCTGGGGTCCGACCTGGGGCATGTGGTCGGTTATGTCGGCCCGGTCAGCGACTATGACCTGTCGCTGTTGGACGATCCCGACCCGCTGTTGCAAATCCCGAAATTCCAGATCGGCAAGACCGGGGTGGAAAACAAGCTGGAAACCACCCTGCGCGGGTCCGCCGGGACCAAGCGGATCGAGGTCAACGCTTTGGGCCGCGTCATGCGCGAGATCGACCGCCAGGCGGGGCAACCGGGGGCCGATGTGCAGCTGACCATCGACGCGCGGTTGCAGGCCTATGTCGAGGCCCGGCTTGACGGCGAATCCGCCGGGGCCGTGGTCATCGACCTTGAACACGGCGATCTGCGGGCCGTCGGATCGGCCCCGACGTTCGATCCGAACCTGTTCGTGCGCGGTATTTCGGTCAAGGACTGGACCGACCTGAACGACAACAAATACCGCCCGTTGGCCGCCAAGGCGGTGCAGGGGGCCTATCCGCCCGGATCGACGTTCAAGATGGTGACAGCGTTATCCGCACTTCAGGCCGGGGCGATCGACCCCGACGAAACGGTCTATTGCCGGGGCTATACCGATGTTGCGGGCACCAGATTTCACTGCTGGAAATCGGCCGGCCACGGCAACATCAATTTCCACGAAAGCCTGAAACAAAGCTGCGATGTCTACTACTACGAAGTGGGACAACGTGCCGGGATCGACAATATCGCGGCGATGGCCCGCAAACTTGGCATCGGTGTGAAGCACGACCTGCCGCTGTCCGCCGTCAACTCGGGCATCGCCCCGGATCGGGCCTGGAAATCCACGACGCGCGGCGAGGATTGGCGGATTGGCGACACGGTGAACGCGGCGATCGGGCAAGGCTATGTGCTGGCCTCGCCGCTTGGCTTAGCTGTGATGATGTCGCGGATCGCAACCGGGCGCAGCGTCGAACCCCGCCTTGTGCGCGCCATTGACGGGGTCGAACAGCCCAGCGGCGGCGGCACGACGCTGAACCTGAACGAAAACCTGCTGCGCCGGGTGCGCGCCTCGATGGACGCTGTCTCCAACAATCAGCGCGGCACTGCCTATAGATCGCGCATCGCCATGTCAGAGGTGCGGATGGGCGGCAAGACCGGCACCTCGCAGGTGCGGCGGATCACCCCCGAAGAACGCGCCCGCGGCGTCACCCGCAACGAGGATCTGCCGTGGGAACGGCGCGACCACGCGCTGTTCGTCTGTTTCGCCCCGGTGGATGACCCGAAATTCGCGGTGGCTGTCGTCGTCGAACACGGCGGCGGTGGATCGACGGCAGCGGCCCCTATCGCGCGTGACATCATGTTGCAGGCGCTGTTTGACGGATCGCCCCCGCTTGAGGCCTATCCTGCCGATGTGCGCGGCCGCATCGCCGACGACCAGCGCCGGTATCAGGAGCGCATCGCCCCCGGTTCCGTGGGCAAGGACCGCGCATGAGCTATCTAGAATACAACGTCAAATACGTGCCCAGCGGCTTTCGCAAGCTGATCTACCTGAATTGGCCGATCATCTTTTTGCTGATAGCGGTGGCCTGTGCCGGGTTCATCATGCTTTATTCGGTGGCCGGCGGATCCGCAGAACCGTGGATGAAGCCGCAGGTCAAACGCTTCGGGGTCGGAATGGCATTGATGCTGTTCGTCGCGATGGTGCCGATCTGGTTCTGGCGCAATATGGCGGCGCTGGCCTACGTCACCACGCTGATTTTGCTGGTGGTTGTCGAATTTTTCGGCGCGACCGGGATGGGGGCGCAGCGCTGGATCGAATTCGGCCCGCTCCGGCTGCAACCTTCGGAACTGATGAAGCTGGCGCTGGTGATGTTTCTGGCCGCCTATTACGACTGGTTGCCGGTCCGGCGGGCGTCGCATCCGTTGTGGGTGCTGGGGGCGCTTGTCATCATCCTGATGCCGACCTTTCTGGTCCTGAAACAGCCCGACCTTGGCACCGCGATCCTGCTGCTGTTCGGTGGCGGCACGCTCATGTTTCTGGCCGGGGTTCACTGGGCCTATTTCGCCAGCGTGATCGCGGCCGGCGCCGGTGTCATGGTGGCGGTGTTTCAAAGCAGGGGCACACCGTGGCAACTGCTGAAAGACTACCAATTCCGTCGGATCGACACCTTTCTTGATCCCGGCAACGATCCTTTGGGTGCGGGGTATCACATTACCCAAGCCAAGATTGCATTGGGGTCGGGCGGTTGGACCGGGCGCGGTTTCATGCAGGGCACCCAGTCGCGGTTGAACTTTCTGCCGGAAAAGCAGACCGACTTTATCTTTACGACGCTGGCCGAAGAATTCGGCTTTATCGGGGCCTTCGCCCTGCTGACCCTCTACACCCTGATCATCGTGTTCTGCGTCGCGTCGGCATTGCAGAACAAGGATCGGTTCGCATCCCTGCTGACCTTGGGCATCGCGATGACGTTCTTTCTGTTCTTTGCTGTGAATATGTCGATGGTTACGGGTCTGGTCCCTGTCGTCGGGGTGCCGCTGCCGCTGGTCAGCTACGGCGGATCGGCAATGCTGGTGTTGCTGATCGGGTTCGGTTTGGTGCAAAGCGCCCACGTCCATCGGCCGCGCTGATGCTCAACATCCTGTTTTCCGCCGCGCTCAAGGATTGGGACAAATACCGCGACGCGCTGCTGACGGCCTTTGACGATGCCGGACTGGTGGCCGATCTGGCTCGCGATCACGCTCCGGAAACCGTCGATTACATCGTCTATGCACCCAGCGGCGCAACGCTTGATTTCACCCCATTCACCCGTTGCAAGGCGGTTCTCAGCCTCTGGGCGGGGGTCGAAACCATCGTCACCAATGCGACGCTGACACAGCCTTTGGCCCGGATGGTCGATCCGGGGATGACCGCCGGAATGGTAGAATACGTTTGCGGCCATGTGCTGCGGCATCATCTGGGGATGGATGCGGACATCACGCGACAGGACGCGCAGTGGCAGCCGCACGATCCACCCTTGGCCGCCGACCGTCCGGTTTCGGTGCTGGGTCTCGGCGCGCTGGGGCTGGCCTGCGCGCAGGCGCTGACGGGGTTGGGTTTTCCGGTGACAGGGTGGAGCCGGTCGGCCAAATTCACCCCCGGCCTGCGCTGTTTGCACGGCGACGCCGGTTTGCGGCAGGCGCTGACCGGGGCGCAGGTCGTCGTGCTGCTGTTGCCCGATACGGCCGCCACCCGTGACATCCTGAACGCCGAAACGCTGGCGCTGACCGCCCCCGGCGCGTTTGTCATCAACCCCGGCCGCGGTCCGCTGATCGACGACGGGGCGCTGCTGGCAGCGCTGGACAGCGGCCAGATCGGCCATGCGACGCTGGACGCCTTCCGTATCGAACCCCTGCCCGCCGATCACACCTATTGGGCGCATCCGCGGGTGACGGTGACGCCACACATCGCGTCGGGCACCCGCGCCCGGACAGCGTCCGCGGTCATCGCCGACAACATACGGCGGGGTGAGGCCAAGGAACCATTCGCGCATCTGGTGCAGCGCGATCGTGGTTATTGATGGCATCAGTGAGAATCATAACCGCCCTGGCGAAACGCGGTTTCCCTTGCACCGCCGCGCTGTCGTTCGCTAAACACCGGGCGTGATCCCATAGCTCAACTGGATAGAGCAGCTGACTTCTAATCAGCAGGTTCGGGGTTCGAGTCCTCGTGGGATCGCCAATTAATTCAACGACTTATATGAATTTTCAATCTTCTTTTGCGTTGTAGAAGTAATTCTGGTGGCACTGTGGTGGCACACTTCGCGCTCTGGCGTCTGACTCGACGGATCAAACCTTGCATAGTGGCAGAAAGGTCGGGTCCGACGCGCTGAAGTCCGACTAAGTGGTCTGCCCCCACCGAGTGGTCCAAGCCGATTGTTGGTGCGTGGTTGGCCTCTGGTCCACTGGAAAGAAGGTTTCGGGTGCCGGTGGTCGATATCCGAGGGAAGCCCTGCATCTCGGCAGTCTGGAGGCACCACCTCAGCAAAAAAAACAGACTGTTTCGAAACATGAGGATAATTAGCCCTACTTATGTGCCATTAGTATCAGAGATAAATTGCATTGAAGGTAACGAGTCGAAAACTGTCAAAGAGTCTATTTTCAACGAGCATCGGTCGCGTGGATCGTCCCGCGCGGCCGCTTTCTCACCACCAGCTAGCCCAGTTCGAATTGATAGGATAAGAAATGAACGACCGACAAAATCAGAATCTGATTCACTACCGATACCATCTTGATGATCAACTCAACGCAATTCCTGCTGATCATCTCATAGAGAGATCAGACAGAAGGTACCTATATTTGGACAGCGCCGTCTTAACCTTTTTAGCTTTGTTTGTCGCATTGCAGTATATTGGATAAAATGACGTCACTGGCCGATGCCCCAAGCACCATCAAGCAGGCCGATATAGTATCCTTTGAAAGCCAGCGCGGTTTGAAGAAATCGCTTGTCGGCTTGGGTAAGTCCATCAGCTTGAAAACCTCGAATGAGGCTATCCGTATTCTGCGCAAAGGTGGCCATCGGGAAGACCTGCATCCCGAAAAGCAATGTTAACGCCTAAAACAGTTACCGCACTTCGTTACCCCGCAACCACCCAAAGACAGCATCGCACAAGGAAGTGGTTCACCGCAATCCTAAGCCTCATGCCTATGGCTAGATGTTTATGTGTCCTGTTTTTTGGGGGGCTGGGCGGGCCTCGGGGGCTAGTGTCTGCTGTATGTCATGAGGGTTGAGGTGGCGTTGGTATAGTCGATCCCACCCCACGGCCTAGCCGATCTGCATCGCCAACGGACATATGCTGTGCTACGTTCATCTAGACGTATCGCGTTGCAGCATCGTTACGACCGGAGGGTTAATACCGCAATGCCATGGAGTGTTCTCGACCACGGCGGATATGACGTCACAGTCGATACTTACCGCGTCATTCTGGAGGGCGCGCCGACGATGCTGTGGCTCGGTGACGCGTCTGGAAAGTGCGTGTATCTGAACCGCATGCAGCGCGAGTTCTGGGGTGTCCGTAGTGAGGAGATTCCAGTTTTCTCATGGTCATGCACACTCCATCCCGACGATGTTGCGGAACTCAGCCGAATATTCCGCGCGGCCATGGACAGCCAGGAAGCCTTCGAAGTGGAGGCCCGGTATAAGCGCGCCGACGGGAATTTTCGGATTCTTCATACTCAGGCCAATCCGCGGTTCGGCCCATCTGGCGAGTTTCTCGGTATGGTCGGGGTGAATGTGGATGTGACGAGCGAGCGCGCGTCCGAACGACGCGTGGCGCTGCTGTCCAATGAGCTGGCGCATCGGAACAGGAACCTCTTTTCCGTGGTCACTGGTATCGCTTCAATCACGGAGAGAGAGCGGCCGGAAGCAGCCGAAGCGTTTAAACTGTTGCGGACGCGCCTGCGAGCCCTCTCTATCGCGCATGAAGAAACGAAGGATTTGGCAGCCTCGCCGACACCGCGGCATCTGCACGAACTGGTCAATATGATATTAGCGCCGTATCAGGGCGAACGCATACAGTGCACGGTCGCCGGACTCGATTTTCGCCTGTCGCAAAACGCATCAGCCTCGCTCGCCTTGATCTTGCAGGAACTCGCGACAAATTCAGCAAAGTATGGCTGCCTCTCGGGGGAAGGGTCACTGGTCTTCTTAGCCGAGGAGGCCGACGGCGCAGACATTCTGATTTCGTGGATCGAAGACACGGTTTCCGATGTACCGGTGCAAAAAAACGGCACCGGTTTCGGTAGCAGCCTTCTCACAGCGATGGCTGAAGACCTTGGAGCATCGATCAGCACCGATCACGCGAATGGAAATTTTGTTGTCCGCCTGAAGGTCAGCCGCGACATTCTGATATTTGACCCTGCGGCCGATACCTCCGCTTCAAGTTCCTTGACCAATCCGGCCGTCTGACGTTAGCGCGGACACGTGAGCATCTTAGAGCCATCGCCTCCACCTTAATTCTTCTGATGAGCTATCTTTCGACTTCCATGGATCAATGCGTTGATTTCTCGCCGGGCCTAAGTCCATTCCCGCGTCCTCATCCCGTGCCGATAGGACGGGTGATCTGGGCCACTTCGATGTCCGCCGCCTGCACCGTGCATTCGGCATACCTGCCAGCCGATGGCTCATCGACCGACCTGACCCTGGCCTTGGACAAGCGCCGCCGGATCGATACCTCCTACGAAATCTACCTCGGGCTTTACCAAGCCATCACCGGCCCCGATGACAGCCAAAAGCTGTACAGAGGGTTCTCGCGCGACTTCTTCGATCTGATCGTGATCGATGAGTGCCATAGGGGCAGTGCGGCCGACGATTCCGCTTGGCGCGAAATCCTTGACCACTTCACGACGGCAACTCAGATCGGTCTGACGGCGACCCCCAAGGAAACAGAATACGCATCGTCAGACCGACACGTGCCCCATCAATGTGGCGCGGTCGGTCTGAGCCTTGGCGCAATCCAGCACCACCTGCCCCCGGTTCATCGCGACAAAACTGTCGGCCAGATCGAAGGCAAAGTCGAAGTACTGTTCGACCAGCACGATGGCCATGTCGCCGCTGTCGCGCAATTGCGCGATCACCTTGCCGATATGGCTGATGATGTTGGGCTGGATGCCCTCGGTCGGTTCGTCCAGCAACAGCACCCGCGGCTTGGCGATCAGGGCGCGGGCGATGGCAAGCTGTTGCTGCTGTCCGCCTGACAGGTCGCCACCCCGCCGCCCGCGCATGTCGGCCAGCACCGGGAACAGGTCGAAAATCTCGTCCGGCACCCGGCGTTCACCCTTCGGCAGGCAGGCAAACCCGGTTTCAAGATTTTCCGCTACCGTCAGCATCGCAAAGACCTCGCGGCCCTGCGGCACGTAGGCGATGCCGGCCCGCGCCGCGCCAAAAGCGTTCACGTGGTCCAGCCGCTGACCGTCCAGCGTGATGCTGCCTTGCGCATAGGGATGCCGCCCGGCGATGGCTTTCAGCAGGCTGGTCTTGCCGACACCGTTGGTGCCCATCACGGCCGTCACCTGCCCCGGCCTGACCGTCAGATCGATCCCGTGGAGGATCTGGCTCTGCCCGTATTTCAGCGTCAGGCCCGCGACTTCCAACATATCTCAGCGACCCAGATAGACGTCGATGACGTCCTTGTTCTTGGTAACATGGTCCAGACTGCCCTCGGCCAGCACTGCGCCTTCGTGCAGCACCGTGACCTTGCAGTTCAGGCGGCGCACGAACTCCATGTCGTGTTCGACGACGACCACGGCACGGGTTTCGGCGGCACGCACCAACAAAGCCGTCGTGTGTTCACGCTCGGCCGGAGTCATCCCGGCGGCGGGTTCGTCGACCAGCAGCAGGCGCGGGTCCTGTGCCAGCAACATGCCGATTTCCAGCCATTGCTTCTGTCCGTGGCTCAGCTCGCCCGCCGGGCGAGTCAGGCTGTTGGACAGACCGATTTCATCGGCAATGGCCGCGATCCTTGCGGCGGTATCATCCGACCTGCGCCCTGAAAGCACGGCGAAGGGACTGCGCGGGTTCTTCAGCGCCAGCCGGATGTTGTCGGCCGCAGACTGCGCCTCGAACACGGTCGGTTTCTGAAACTTGCGCCCAATCCCGGCTTGTGCGATCTGGCTTTCGCTCAACTCGAGCAGTGACACCGACCTTTCGCCCCAAAGCACGCGACCTGAATCTGGCCTTGTCTTGCCGGTCACGATGTCCATGAAGGTCGTCTTTCCGGCCCCATTCGGCCCGATGATCGCCCGCAGCTCGGGCTCACTGATCTGGATGGACAGGTTATTGATGGCGCGGAACCCGTCAAAGGTGACGTTGACGCCGCTGACTTCCAGAAGGGCGCTCATTCCTGTCCCTCCTCGCGCCGAGTCGCACCCTGGTCGGGGCCGAAATCGCCGACCCGGTCAGGCACTGGGCGGGGTGCAAGGTATTCGAACAGCCCGCCGATGCCTTTGGGGAAGAACAGCGTGACGGCGACAAAGGTCAAACCCAGCAGCACCAGCCACCAGTCGGTCCAGCGCAGCACCACGAACCCCAGGTTGATCGGCGGCGCGCCACCCCCGGTGAACCAGGACGACATGAGCGACACCAGTGCCGCCCCGATAACAGCCCCGTAAAGCCGCCCGCGCCCGCCAATGGCGACCCAGACGGCAAGGTAGATTGAGGCGATCGGGGCCACTTCGGCCGGGTTGATGATGCCGGCCTGGGGATAGTACAGCGCCCCGGCGATCCCAGCGACCATCGCGGTGACAGTAAAGACGAACAGCTTGTAACTTTCGACGTGGTAGCCGAGAAATCGCACCCGCGCTTCGTTGTCGCGGATCGCGCGGATCACGCTTCCCATCTTGCCCGCGACCATCAGCGCAAAGCCGACATAGCCCAGCGCCAAGGCGAGCGCCGAGGCCCAGAAGAACCACAGCGACAACCGCGCCTGCCCGACGTCTTCAAGCCCCGGGATGTTCTGCAACCCCGACAGGCCGTTGTTGCCGCGCAGGCCGCTGTCGTTCTGGAACAGGTAAAGCGCCAGCGCCAGCGTCATCGCCTGCGTGAGGATCGACAAGTAGACGCCCGTGACACGGCTGCGAAAGGCGAGCCAGCCAAAGGCCAGCGCCAGCAGTCCCGGCACGAGCACCGCCGCCAGCAGTTGCAGCGTCAGGCTGTCGGCAACGGCCCAGATCGGCGGAAACTCGGCACTGCCGACAACGCCGAATATCTGGGTGCCGATGGCGTCAGATACCTCTTGCGGGGTCGGCGGCAGTGCGGTGTTGGCCAGCGACCCGACGACGATCTGTTCGGTCCGGGCGTACATCAGCCACATGCCGATGGCGTAGCCGCCAATGCCGAAAAACGCGACATGACCAAGCGACAGGATCCCACAATAGCCCCAGACCACATCCATCGCCACCGCGATCAGGCAAAGGCACAGGGTCTTGCCCAAAGTCTTGACGAAAGAGGTGGAAAGATACCCGATGCCCGCCACCTCACTTAGCAACGTCACGCAGACGGTGAACAGCGCCAGTGCCAGCAGGAACCACAGGACTGACGGGTGGCGGGCGATGAAGGACCGACCCACCGCCCTAGTCCCCGGCCGCCCGACCCTTGAGGGCGACGATGCCCTTGGGCCGGAACTGGATGAACAGGATCACGAACAGGATCATGTAGGTCTGCGCGGCAAGTGTGTTGGACGGGTTGAACCATTCGATCCCCTTCTGGGTAAAGCCGATCAGCGTCGCCCCCGCCAGCGTGCCCCAGACATTGCCGACGCCGCCGACGACAACCGTCATGAAACTTTGCACGATATAGTCGGCGCCCATTTCCGAGGTGACCTTGGCATAAAGCCCGATGGCGACCCCTGCGATCCCCGCGATCCCGGAACCAAGCCCGAACGTCAGCATGTTGATCCGGTCGGGGTTGATCCCCATCGACGCCGCCATGCCGGGGTTCTGCGTCACGGCCCGCACTTCCAGACCCAGCCGCGTGCGCCGCAGGATGAACAGGACCAGCCCGAGGAAGATCAGTGCCAGAACGAAGATCGCGACGCGGATATAGCTGATCTGGATCACATCGTTGATGACCCATGCGCCATCAAGCCACGCGGGTGAGGTCAGCGGCCGGGCCTGCGTGCCGAAGATGTTCTTGGCAAGTTGCTGCAATGCGATGGAGATGCCGAAGGTCGCCAGCAGAGTTTCCAGTGGGCGGTGGTAAAGCCAGCGGATCACCAGCCGATCCATCATGACTCCGGCGGCAAAGGTGACAGCGAATGCCAGCGGCAAGGCGATGATGATCGACAGGGTGTAATCGGGCACGAATTGCTGGACGACATAGCCGGTATAGGCACCCATCATGATAAATTCGCCGTGCGCCATGTTGATGACGCCCATGACGCCAAAGGTAATCGCCAGCCCGATCGCAGCAAGGAAGTAGATCGAGGCGAGCGACAAGGCGTCAAGCGTCAGGTCCGCCGCCTGGCTGGCGCCAAGCCGGGTGGCGATCCTGGTCATCACAGCCTCGGCGGCATCGGTGATCGCTGGGTCGGGTTCGTTGTAGGCGATGTAGTAGGTGTGGGCATCCAATGCCGCGCGGCGGGCATCATCGGGCACGAAAGGCGGCACCAACCCGTCGTCGGCCAGCACTTGATAGGCTGCGATACGGGCGGCATCGGTGCCAAGCGTGGCGACCGGAACGCCCGCCACCGTGCCGTCGGTGATATTGGCGGTCAATGCGTCGCGCAGCGACGTCGGGCTGACCCGGGCCTGCGCCAGCCCTTCGGCGACCAGCAGGTCATAGGCGGCATCGATGCCAAGACTGTCTGGATCGATCACCTGCGCCACATTGGTCCCTTCGGGGATCGCGGCGGCGACGAACTGACGGCTGGCAAGGATCTGGCTCAGCACCGCGCGGGTTTCGACGCTCAGGTCGCCGGACAGGCTTTCGATGGCCGTCACGCGCTCGTCTGCCGTGTCGGCGAACCGCGCGGTCAGCAGCCGTTCCAGCTGCGCCTTGCGGGCCAGAAGGGCGGCGTTGACTTCGTCCGGGATGGACAGCCGCAAGGGCCCAAGCTGATCCGCCTCAAGATTGCGGGCCAGCGACGAGACGGCGGCACTGCGCCGCGCAAGATCGGGATCGGACAGCAGAAACTGCACCAGCGCCGTGCCGATCACCTGGCGCACCCCAGCGTTAGGCTTGATCTGGCCAAAGCCGGCTTTTGGTTCCGTGCCAAGGTCCGCGCCGGTGGCGATATCGGACAAGTCCAGATCGGCCCCATCCTCGACCCCGATCACGAAGAGCCCGTCGCTTTGCCGTTGCCAGACACCCTTGTCGCGCCAGGCTTCCAGAAATCCCAGCACGCCGGGCAGGTCGGCCGCTGCAAGCGCGGCAA
>JBBQHC010000029.1:0-26773 GCA_038323615.1 Rhodobacterales bacterium
GCCGATGTGTTGATTGGGCCGCTGGTCGCCGCCTTGGCTGAAGTCACCGGGGTATCCACCGTCATCGTCAACGGCACCGGGCGGGCGCGCGCGCTGGAGGGGCTGGACGAGGTGACGACTGTCGCCCTTGGCACCGCTCCGGAGGCTCCGGTTGCGGTGCCGATGAACGGCGCGATCTATCTGGCCGATGTCGTGGGTGGTCAAAAGACCGGGCTGTTCTACGATCAGCGCCCGAACCATGCGTTCGCCGCCGCTTTGGCGCGGGAAGCGCGGATGCTAGATGTGTTTTCGCATGTCGGCGGCTTTGGTCTGGCGGCTTTGGCGGGCGGCGCCGCGTCGGTGCTGGCCATCGACGGATCGGCCCCGGCGCTGGCCTTGGCAGCAGGTGGGGCGACGGCGATGGGTGTCGCGGACCGGTTTGCCACCCGCCAAGGCGATGCGTTCGAGGCGCTGACCGCACTGGCGTCCGAAGCGGCGCAGTTCGAGGTGGTTGTCTGCGATCCGCCGGCTTTCGCGCCGTCGAAAAAGGCGTTGGATGCGGGGCTGCGGGCCTATGAAAAGGTCGCGCGGCTGGCTGCCCCTCTGGTCGCCCCCGGTGGCTACTTGGTCTTGTGTTCCTGTTCGCATGCCGTCGATTTGGGGGCGTTCCGTGCTGCCTGTGGCCGGGGTATCGGGCGGGCGCTTTTTGAAACCGGGCGACGCGCCCAACTGATCCATACCGGCTTTGCCGGGCCGGACCATCCGCAACTGCCGCAACTGGCCGAAAGCGGTTACCTCAAGGCGCTGTTCTTTCGCCTATGAGGGTGCTGATCGACGCTTGCGTTCTGTATCCGACGGTGATGCGCGAGGTCGTTCTGGGCTTGGCGCAAGCGGGCTGTTTCGAGGTCCGCTGGTCGGCGCGGATATTAGAGGAATGGGCACTGGCCGCGCGCAAACTTGGCCCCGGCGGCGAGGTCCAGGCGCGCGGCGAGATCGCGCAGGTGCAGGCGCGGTTTCCCGGCGCGATGGTGGCGCCGCAACCGGGGCTTGAGGCGCGGTTGTGGCTGCCTGATCCGGCAGATGTGCATGTGCTTGCGGTGGCGGTCGCCGGGTCGGCGGACATGATCCTGACCGCCAATGCCAAGGATTTCCCGCGCGGGATTTTGGCCGAAGAAGGGTTGGAGCGGTGTGACGCCGACCAACTGGCGCTGCGTTGTCTGGATCGCGACCCTGACACGGTGGCGCAGGTCGCCGGGGCGGTTCTGGCCGAGGCGCGGCGGTTGTCGGGGCAGGATTGGACAATGCGCGGATTGCTGAAAAAGGCGCGGATGCCACGGCTGGGCAAGGCGCTGGGATAAAATCTTTGCAAAGATTTTCCAAAGTTTCTTGCAAGGAACTTGTCTAACCCTCGACCTGCCACTTCGCCTCGTTCGCCTTTATCGCGGCAATCCTTTCGCCGACCTTGGGGTGACTCAGCAGCCACGCAGGCGTTTTGGCACCATGCGCCCCGGTCAGCTGATCCAGTTTGGTGAACAGCGACTTTTGCGGCGCGGTGCCGATCCCGGCCTTGACCAAAAGAGCGCTGGCATAGGCGTCCGCCTCGTATTCGTCGTCACGCGACAGCCGCGCCATCAGCAGTGACATCAGGCTGTTAACCAAAATCGGCCCGATACCGGGCAAAAACCGCCCGATCGTCATGATCAACGCGGTGCGGACCGCATTCTGACCTGAAAAGTCGATCATCCGCCGCCGCGCATGACCAAGGGCGACATGCCCTAATTCATGCGCGATGACGCTGCCCATCTCGTCGGCGGTGACATCGCCGTTGCGATAGCGGCTGAAGAACCCCCGCGTGATGAAAATTCGCCCGTCGGGTGCCGCCAGCCCGTTGACCGGATCGACCTCGTAGATATGCACGCGGATTCGTGGCAGATCGAGCGCGGCCGCCAGCCGGTCACAGACCTGTTTCAGGGCCGGATCGGCCAGTTCGGTCGATTTCTCGTCCAGTTCACGCGTCGTGCGCCAAACCGAAAAGCGATACATCGCAATCCCGTAGAGCAGCGCAAGGAGGATCGGGAGGAACCTGAACATGGATCGAATATGGCGTTTTGCGACCGGGAATCAACGCCCCAACAGTTTCATCCCCGCGCCGATCCCGGCCAATGTCATCGGCACCATACGATCGGCCCCGAAAATCTGCGCGATCATGCCGACTGATTGGGTATGCGGCCAGAACCGTTCGGGCAGGGGATTGATCCACAGATGCGCCGGCCAATGTTCGCGGGCGCGGTTCAGCCATGTCTGGCCGGATTCCGCGTTCCAATGTTCATTGGCGCCGCCGGGGTGGGCGATTTCATACGGCGACATGCTGGCGTCACCGACAAAGATGCATTTGTAATCAGACCCATAGGTGCGCAAGACCTGCCATGTCGGGGTCTGCGCGTCCCAGCGGCGGCGATTGTCGCGCCAGACCCCTTCGTACAGGCAGTTGTGGAAGTAATAGTGTTCAAGGTGCTTGAATTCCGCCTTGGCGGCGCTGAACAACTCTTCGACCACCCGCACATGCGGGTCCATTGAACCGCCCGCGTCAAGCAGCAACAGCACCTTGACCGCATTGCGCCGTTCGGGCCGGGTTTGCACATCCAGATAGCCGTGTTCGGCGGTGGCGCGAATCGTGCCATCAAGATCAAGTTCGTCCGCAGCCCCATCACGGGCCCAGCGGCGCAAGCGTTTCAACGCCACCTTGATGTTGCGGGTGCCCAGTTCGACGGTATCGTCGAAGTTCCTGAATTCGCGCTTGTCCCAGACCTTGACGGCGCGCTGGTGGCGGCTGGCGTCCTGCCCGATCCGCACCCCTTCGGGGTTGTAGCCATAGGCACCAAAGGGACTGGTTCCGGCGGTGCCGATCCATTTGTTGCCGCCCTGATGGCGGCCCTGCTGATCCTTGAGCCGTTCGCGCAGGGTTTCCATCAGCTTGTCGAACCCGCCCAAGGCGGCGATCTCGGCCTTCTCGGCCTCGCTCAGATGTTTTTCGGCGAGCTTTTCCAGCCAATCGGCAGGCAGGTCCAGCGCATTCAACACCTGATCGGCACTGATGTTTTCAAGGCCCGAGAATGTTGCGGCAAAGGCCCGGTCAAAGCGGTCGATTTGGCGTTCGTCCTTGACCATGATCGTGCGGGCCAGAAAATAGAACGCGTCGATGTCATAGGTCGCCAGCCCGGCGTCCATACCCTCGAGAAAGCTCAGGAACTCGCGCAGCGATACCGGCACCCCGCCGCGCCGCAGATTGTCAAAGAACGGCAGGAACATGGCCTAGGTGTAGCTGCGTTCGATGAACACCAGCACGAACATCCCGATCACGCCAAAGATCAGCCCGCCGACAGCCGCCCATTGCAACAGATCGACGGTCTTGCCGCCTTGCCTGCGCGCGCCGACCGCCCCCAGCACCGCCCCTACCAAAAATCCTGACAGGGGGTAGATCATGGCGGCTAGTATCCTGTGGATCGGTTCAGGGCGGCGACCTCGCGCTGGCGCGCCCTGACGTTGCGGTCTGTGCCATAGCCGTAGCGTGCCCAGCCCAGACTGTCCAGCCGGGCGGCATTCGCCTCGGCTTCGTGACCGGCCTTTTCCAGCGCTTCGGCGCGGAACATCAGCAAGGTCGCAAGCAGGGCAGCGTTCTGGAATTCGGTGGCCAACGGGATCGCTTCTCCGGTCATCCGTAGAACGCCGTCGATATCCCCGGCACTGAGCGCAAACGCACTCAGCTGGACCGCGACTTGGGCGGTGTGAATCCGGGTTTCGGGACTGGCGCGATAGACGGCGTCAGCAGCGCGGAACGCCTGCACGGCCAGATCGTCATCGTTGCCCACCTGGATCCGGCCAAAGATGTAATAGGCAAACCCCCGACGCGCGCCGCTGTAGCGATAGGCGCGGGTCAGATCGACAGCGCGTTGCGCGGCACTGCGGCGGGACGCCTGGGTGGCTCCGGCCGACAGCGCGGCTTCGACGGCATCAATCCAGTCGCGGGCGGTATCGTCGCGCGGGTCGGCCTGGCGGTCCTGTCCGGCAGGGTTAAGGCGGGCCAGGATGGCGGGCAGCCGCGTCGCCACTTCGGCCCGGCTCATCCCATTGCGCAATTCGGGCGCATAATAGGTCCGCAGCATTAGCATATCGAACCCGGTCAGCACCGCGTTGACGTTGTCGTCGTTAAATACAGAATCTGACAGCCGGTAGAGATCGTTCAGCGGGCCCAGCGATTGCGCGAGTTCCTCGTGCAGGCAGTCGCGGATTTCCTGCGGCGCAACGTCGGCGGGGATAAAGATCACCGCCCGGTCACGCCGGGTCAGGGTGACCCAATCGACTCGCGGGGTGCGCCGGGCGACCTTGAATTCTTCCCAACTGCTGATCCGGGGAACGACGAAACAAGCCGCACGCGGCACCGCGCGCTGCAACTCGTCGCGGCTGACCGCCTCGATCGTGATGTTGGCCTCGGGGGCGCCGGTCATGAAAACGTCGATCCCGGCCTCGGTTTGAATCCGGGTCAGTAGGGCCCGCAGGTCGGGCACCAGCGACGGTGGCGTGGGGCCGGTGACACGCACCGAAATCGGCCCCTCAAAGCGGGTCAGGACCGGAATTTGCCGTCCGCTTTCCATTCGGAAACTCAAGTCGAGGAAATCCGTGATCATTTCTGCATTTGCACGGGTCGGCACCGATGGCGGCGTGCCGACAAAAGACTTCATCGGCGGCAGTGTGTCGGAAATGCTGGCAGCGCGACTGGGCGGTTCTGCCAGCGGCATCGGCGCACAGGACGACAGAAAGGCGATAGCGATTACTGTAAATTTGCGCATTACAGCACCCCTAGGCGGATTGGCGCAGGGGTCGGCACCGGGTCGCCAAACCACACGATGTCAGGCGACCAGGGCAGGTTGGACGCGCGAGCCGCCCGATCAGCGGTCCGCAGATTTGCCCCTGCGCCACTGACAGTGGCGACGAGCGGGCCGATGCTGACCGGCGGATTTGCCTTGGCCAAATGCTCTCTCCTCAACGACACGGGCCGATTCTGCCAAAGGACTGCGGCAGCGTTGGGATCATATCGGGGCATTCCCAAGGTTATCCGGCGTCGTCCCTAAGGATTAGGCGGGCAGGCGGCGCGGCAAATCACGCGGCAAATGGGATGGTGACACAATTCGGTGAAATCGTTGCAGGAAGGCCTCAAGCACCTTGTATAGAATGTTTTTTCATCCACCAGATGTTGAATTCAGCGGCTAACGCTGGCCCCGCGCCAGAAACGCCAGCCGTTCGAACAGATGCACGTCCTGTTCGTTCTTGAGCAGCGCCCCATGCAGTTTCGGCAACAGCGATGTGCCGTCGCGGCGCAGATCCTCCGGTCCCAGATCCTCTGCCAGCAGCAGTTTCAGCCAGTCCAGCACCTCGGAGGTCGAGGGCTTTTTCTTTAGGCCGGCGGTGTCGCGCAGTTCATAAAACTGGGTCAGCGCGGCGGTCAGCAGCCTGTCCTTGATCGCCGGATGATGGACGGCGACGATTTTGCGCATCGTGTCGACGTCGGGAAACCGGATATAGTGAAAGAAACAACGGCGCAGGAATGCGTCGGGCAGCTCTTTTTCGTTGTTCGAGGTAATGATGACAACGGGGCGCTGCCGGGCGGCGACGGTCTGGCCGGTCTCGTAAACGTGAAATTCCATCCGGTCGAGTTCTTGCAGCAGGTCGTTGGGAAACTCGATATCGGCTTTGTCGATCTCGTCGATCAGCAGCACCACGCGGGATGGCGCATCAAAGGCCTGCCACAGTTTGCCCTTGCGGATGTAATTGGCAACGTCGTTGACCTTGGCGTCACCCAGTTGGCTGTCGCGCAACCGGCTGACGGCATCATATTCATAAAGACCCTGCTGCGCCTTGGTTGTCGATTTGATATGCCATTCGATGATCGGCAGGTCCAGCGCGGCGGCGACCTGACGGGCGAGTTCAGTCTTGCCGGTGCCCGGTTCGCCCTTGACCAACAGCGGGCGTTGCAACGTCACGGCAGCGTTGACGGCGACCGTCAGATCGTCTGTGGCGACATAAGAGTCGGTGCCTTGGAAACGCATGCTGTTGGTCCTTTTGGGTCGCGGCGCTGAACAATGACAGTAGCAGAGCGGGGCCGAGGTACAACGCGGCAACAATGTGTTAATTCGGGGGGTGACAGAGGCCGGGCAAAGGCGTAAACGTCCGAAAAATTACAAGGGGATAACCGATGCTGGGAAACCCGGACCAAACCGCAAGTGGACCTCAAAAAGGATCGAAGATGAAATCCGAAGTGTTCATGGACGACGATTATCGACCAGCCGAAGATGAACCATTTATGAACGACCGCCAGTTGGATTATTTCCGCCGCAAGCTGCTGGCTTGGAAGTCCGAGATTATGGAAGACAGCCGCGACACCGTTGCCGGCATGAAGGACCAGACCCGCAACATTCCCGACATCGCCGACCGCGCCTCCGAAGAAACCGACCGGGCGTTGGAATTGCGCACCCGGGACCGCGAACGCAAGCTGGTCAGCAAGATTGACGCCGCCCTGCGCCGGATCGACGAAGGCGAATATGGCTACTGCGACATCACCGGCGAGCCGATCAGCCTGAAACGGCTGGACGCCCGCCCCATCGCGACGATGAGTCTTGAAGCGCAGGAACGTCACGAGCGGCGCGAAAAAGTCCACCGCGACGACTGACGTGGGGGCGAACGCAGGCCGCGACATCGCCGTAATCGGCGGTGGTATCGGCGGCTTGACCGCGGCCTTGTGCTTTGCGCGGACCGGGGCGGTTGTGACCGTTCATGAACAGGCCGCAGCCTTTGGCGAGGTTGGCGCCGGGGTGCAGATCACACCAAACGGGGCGCGGGTTCTGGCGGCCCTTGGCCTTGATGACAACCTCAAGACCCGAAGCGTTCAGGCCACAGCCGTGGTGCCGACCGATGCGCTGTCGGGGCGCATGCTTGTCCGGTTCGATCTGACCCGGTTGCCCGGCCCGCCCTATCGGTTCCTTTATCGCCCTGATCTGATTGCTATTCTGGCGGATGCCTGCCGCGATGCGGGGGTGCGTCTGGAAACCGGCCGCGCCGTCGTTGCGGCCGATCTGACGGCGCGGTTGGTCGTCGGTGCCGATGGTCTGAACTCGCGCACCCGCGCTCTGATCGCGCCACCCCCGCTGGCCCGGTTCAGCGGTCAGGTGGCATGGCGGACGATTATTGCACAACCTTCGCCATCTGAGGCCCGGATCTGGATGGCCCCCGGTTGCCATGTCGTGACCTATCCGCTGGCGGGCGGGCGCACAAACGTCGTCGCGGTGCAGCAACGCGCCGGATGGGCCGCCGAAGGCTGGCACCACCCCGACGATCCGGCAAACCTGCGCACCGCCTTTGCGGGCATGTGTCGTGACCTGACCGCCATTCTGGACGCGGTCGAAACGACCAGCCTGTGGGGTCTGTTTCGCCACCCCGTCGCGGACTCATGGTGGCAGCCCGGTCTGGCGATCCTTGGCGACGCGGCGCATCCGACCCTGCCGTTTCTGGCGCAGGGGGCCAATCTGGCGATCGAGGACGCCTGGGTGCTGGCGGCCAGTTGTGACAGCGCAACCGATCTCGACGCCGGGCTGCACCGCTACGAGGCGCTGCGCAAACCCCGCGTTACCCGCGCCATCGCCGCTGCCGACGCCAATGCGGTGAATTATCACCTGTCCGGCCCGCGCCGCGTTGTTTCACATCTGGCGCTCCGCGGCATTGGCGCGGTCGCTCCTGCGACATTCCTGAAACGCCTTGCATGGCTCTACGATCACGATGTCACGGGGTTGGATTGAAACCCAACTTACCATATCTTTCGGCCTTAAATATCCAGAGAACGTAAGGTGGGTTTCAACCCACGCTCCGTTCAGGCCGCCAGATCGACCCAGACCGGCACATGGTCGGACGGCTTGTCGCGGCCGCGCAGCGCAGTTTCGATCCAACAATCATCCAGCAGATCGGCGCATTGCGGGGTCAGCAGGAAATGGTCGATGCGAATCCCATCGTTTTTCTCCCAGGCCCCGGCCTGATAATCCCAGAACGAATAGTGGCCGGGGCCGGTTTCGCGGGCCCGGAACGCTTCGGTGAACCCCAGGTTCAGCACCCGGCGAAAGGCCGCCCGACTTTCGGGAAGAAACAGCGCGTCATCGCGCCAGGCGGCGGGGCGGGCGGCGTCGATGGCTTGTGGAATGATGTTGAAATCGCCGCACATCAGGGCGGCATCCTCGGATTCTAACAACGTCCTGGCGCGGGTGCATAACCTGTCCATCCAGGCCAGTTTATAGTCGTATTTCGGCCCCGGTGCGGGGTTGCCGTTCGGCAGATAAAGCCCGCAGACGCGCACCGGGCGCACCCCCATAACCGTCGCTTCGATCCAGCGGGCCTGTTCGTCGGTGTCGTCGCCGGGCAGGCCCCGCGTCACATCCTCAAGCGGCAGGCGCGACAGGATCGCAACCCCGTTGAACCCCTTTTGGCCGTGGGTTTCGACGCGGTAACCCAAATCTTCGATATGCTCGCGCGGAAACCCCTCATCCTGCGATTTGATTTCCTGCAACACGGCGACATCGGGTGCTGCGTCGCGCAGCCAGTCGGTCAGGGTGTCGATCCGGGCCTTGACCCCATTGATGTTAAAGGTAGCAATCTTCACCCCGTCACATCGCGAACGAAGTGCCGCAGCCGCAGCTGGACGTCGCGTTGGGGTTTTCGACCACGAACCGCGCCCCGATCAATTCGTCGGAAAAGTCGATGACGGCGGATGTCAGAAACGGCAGCGACACCGAATCGATGACCACGGTTTCGCCGGCCCCTTCAAGGCTCAGGTCGTCGTCATGCACCGCGTCCAGCGCGATTTCGTATTGAAAGCCGGAACAGCCGCCGCCCTCGACGGCGACCCGCAGCGCCTTGCCTTGGGCGGCGGCACCAATCTCGGCCAGTCGGGCGAATGCGCGGTCGGTGACTTTGGGGGGCAGGGTCAGCATGATCGGGGCCTATCCATTGACGTTCCCCTGAAATATAGAGGTCAAAGGCAGTGACAACAAGAACCAGTAAAGGGGAGGGCGCATGGCAGCCCCCTATGCGACCCGTGCGGATACGGCCAGGGGACGGCTCTATCCCGAAGAAGAAAGCCTGTTCCGTTCGCCGTTTCAGCGCGACCGCGACCGCATTATCCATGCAAGCGCCTTTCGTCGGCTGAAACACAAGACCCAGGTGTTCATCGAACACGAGGGCGATTATTTTCGCACCCGCCTGACCCACTCGATCGAGGTGGCGCAAGTGGCGCGTACCGTGTCGGCGGCATTGGACCTGAACGTCGATCTGACCGAGGCCGTGGCGCTGGCCCACGATCTGGGCCATCCGCCGTTCGGCCATACGGGCGAGGAGGCGCTGAACGGTCTGATGCAGCCTTATGGCGGGTTCGACCACAACGCGCAGGCGATCCGTATCGTCACCAGTCTGGAACGCCATTATGCCGAATGGGACGGGTTGAACCTGACGTGGGAAACCCTGGAAGGACTGGCCAAGCATAACGGTCCGGTCAACGACCCGCTGCCCTATGCGCTGGCCGGATACAACGCCCGGCACGACCTGGAACTGGCGACCCATGCAAGTGCCGAGGCGCAGGTGGCCGCGATTTCCGACGACATCGCCTATAACAACCACGATCTGCACGACGGGCTGCGCGCCGAATTGTTTAGCACCGATGAACTGGCCGACCTGCCAGTGTTGCACGACTGTTTTGCGGCTGTCGACCTTAAATACCCCGGCCTGAACTACTACCGCCGCCGTCACGAGGCACTGCGCCGGTTTTTCGGGATTCTGGTCGAGGATGTGATCGTCGTCAGCCGTCGCAATCTGGCCGATCTTGGCCCCGCGTCGGTGCAGGACGTGCGCCATGCGGGCCGCACGCTGGTGCAATTCACCCCGGCACTGTGGGCCGACCTCAAGGTGATCCGCAAGTTCTTGTTCCACCGGATGTACCGTGCCCCCGCCGTCGTCGAAATGCGCGCCCATGTCACGCAAGTGATCAACGACCTGTTCCCGCTGTTCATGGCCGCGCCTGAAAACCTACCCAAACAATGGCGCAAGGATGTCGAGGCCGTGGACAGCGAGACTGCGCTGGCCCGGATCGTCGCCGACTATATCGCCGGGATGACCGACCGTTTCGCGATTCAGGAACACGCCCGTCTGACCGGCTCTGACATGATCGCCCGGACCCGCGTGACCACGGGCAGTTAGGGACGACCCCGGCTTGCGTTGACGCGCGGTATTGCTCTGTTAAACGCTGGGGTTGGCCAACATGGGCCGAAAGGACGTGCTGCATGAACCTCTTTGCCGATATCCGCGCGCTGGTTTTGACCTGCCTTGACGGTATGGTCGCCGATGGTGCCCTGCCTGCCGGACTGAACACCGACCCGGTGACGGTTGAACCACCGCGCGACGCCGCCCACGGCGATATGGCGACCAATGCGGCGATGGTGCTGGCCAAGGACGCCGGGCAAAACCCGCGCCAGATTGCCGAAGCACTGGCGACGCGGCTGGCGACCGATCCGCGTATCGTCGCGGCCGAGGTGGCGGGGCCGGGATTTCTGAACTTGCGGCTGGCTGATACGGTCTGGCAAGGGGTTGTCCACGCCGCACTGACCGATCCGGAGTTCGGGCAATCGACGCTGGGGCAGGGGCAAAAGATCAACGTCGAATACGTCAGCGCCAATCCGACCGGGCCTCTGCATGTCGGCCACACACGCGGCGCGGTGTTCGGCGATGCGCTGGCGTCGCTGCTGGATTACGCCGGTTTCGATGTGACCCGCGAATATTATATCAATGATGGCGGCGCGCAGGTCGATGTTCTTGCCCGGTCGGCCTATGAACGCTACCGCGAGGCCTGCGGCCATGCGCCCGAGATTGCCGAGGGGCTTTATCCCGGCGACTATCTGGTGCCCGTCGGCGAAGCGATGAAGGCGCATTTCGGCGAGACTTTGCTGGACAAGGGCGAACAGTTCTGGCTGGCCGAGGTCCGCGAATTCGCCACCGCCGAGATGATGAAACTGATCCGCGCTGATCTGGCACTTTTGGGGGTCAAGATGGACGTGTTCTATTCGGAAAAGTCGCTTTATGGATCGGGCAAGATCGAGGCGGCGATTGCCGATCTGGACGCCAAGGGGCTGATCTATCGCGGCGTGTTGGAACCGCCCAAGGGCAAGGTGCCCGAGGATTGGGAGCCGCGTGAACAACTGTTGTTCAAATCCACCGCGCATGGCGACGATGTTGACCGGCCGATCCAGAAATCGGACGGATCCTGGACCTACTTCGCCCCCGATATCGCGTATCACTTTGACAAGGTGCAGCGCGGGTTCGATCAGTTGATCGACGTATTCGGGGCCGATCACGGCGGCTATGTCAAAAGGATGAAAGCGGCGGTTTCGGCGTTGTCTGAGGGTCGCGTGCCGCTGGATATCAAGCTGACGCAGCTGGTGAAACTCTGGAAGAACGGCGAACCGTTCAAGATGTCGAAACGGGCGGGCACTTTCGTGACCCTGTCGGACGTTGTCGAACAGGTCGGGGCCGATGTGACGCGGTTCCACATGCTGACGCGCAAGAACGACGCGCCGCTGGATTTCGATCTCGACAAGGTGCTGGAACAGTCCAAGGACAATCCGGTGTTCTATGTGCAATACGCCCATGCGCGGGTGCAGTCGGTGCTGCGCAAGGCCGAGGCGGCGGTCGATGATGCGGCATTGGCGGCGGCGAACCTGACAGGGCTGACGCATCCCGCTGAACTGACCCTGGCGCGCAAAGTGGCCGAATGGCCGCGGCTGGTGGAAATTGCAGCCCGGGGCCACGAACCGCACAAGATCGCCTTTTATCTCTATGAACTTGCGGGTGATTTTCATGGGCTATGGAACCGGGGTAACGACGACGCCAGCCTGCGGTTCCTGCAGGATGGTGACACAGCAACCACACAGGCGAAAATCGCCCTGATTCGGGCCGTCGCGGTTGTTATTTCGGCGGGTCTTGGTATTCTTGGAGTCACTCCGGCTGACGAGATGCGTTAAAGCGCACAGATTCCGGGGCAGAGGCAACGCAAGAACCTGGGCATCCCGACACGGGGCAGCCCGCGGCAGTGAGGCAGACATGGCAGTTTATGGCGAATTCGCGGCATCCGTTCCCCCGAGCGCACCGCGCACCTTGCGCGCTGGTGCGCTGATCAATTACGGCGGCGCAGCGCTATCGCTGGCACTGATCGTCGGGATCGGGGTCTGGGGTTATAAACTGGTGATGCGCGACGTCACCGGCATCCCCGTGGTCCGCGCGATGGAAGGGCCGATGCGCGTTGCACCCGGCGATCCAGGCGGCAACGTCGCGTTATACGCCGGCCTGTCGGTCAACGCCGTCGCCGCAATGGGCGAGGCCGCACCGCCCGAGGACGTGTTGGTGCTGGCTCCGCGTCAGGCCAATCTGACAGCCGCCGATCTGACCGTGCAGCCCGACGCCGAAGTGGGCGAAGTTATGGGTGAATTGGCCGCGTCCGATGCCGTTGTCACACCCGTCGGTCTGACCGAACCTGCCGCGCCGTCCGCCCCGCTGACCGCCGAACAAGTGCTTGCGCTGGCCGACCAGATCGCCGGGACGACCGCCCCGATGTCCGCGCTGGCGGCAGGCACCGACGCCCCGGTGACGATGTCGGTCAACGGCGTTGATGCGGCGGCGATTGCTGAAATTGTGCCCGCAGCGGTGCCCGGCGTATCCACGTCGCTGCGCCCATCGTTGCGCCCGACCGATGTGGTTGCCAGTGCCTCCACCGCACCCGCCGCTGCACCCGCCACCGCGCCTGCCGCCGTCACCGCCCCGGCTGCCGAAGTGACGACCGCGGCGATTGCGGCTGGCACCGCGCTGGTCCAGTTGGGAGCGTTTGAAAGCCCCGCCATCGCGGGCAACGAATGGCAAAGGCTCGACGTTAAGTTCGCCGAGTATATGTCTGACAAACAACAATTAATCCAGCAGGCTGAAAGCGGCGGCAAGACGTTCTTTCGACTGCGCGCATCCGGCTTTGCCGACCTGTCCGAAGCGCGGCGTTTCTGTTCTGCCCTTGTCGCTGAAAATGCCGCCTGCATCCCGGTGGTGGTGCGTTGAATGGTGCAAACCGCGGCCATCTTTGGACTTGAAGGTAAGGCCGTAACAGATTGGGAACGCGGGTTTTTCAGCGAAACTGACCCTTGGGGGTTCATCCTCTTCGCCCGTAACATCGACAACCCCGAACAACTGCGTTGTTTGACGTCGGAATTGCGCGAAACCGTGGATCGCAACGCGCCGATTTTGATCGACCAAGAGGGTGGCCGGGTTCAGCGGATGCGTGCGCCGCATTGGCGCGAATATCTGCCCGCCCTCGACCAGATGCGCCGCGCACGCGATCCGTTACGGGCACATTGGGTGCGCAACCGTCTGATCGCGCAAGAACTTTTTGATGTCGGGATTGACGTGAACTGTGCGCCCCTGGTCGATCTGGTTGAGCCACAAACCCACCCGGTGCTGCTGAACCGGCTTTACGGCGACGATCCCGCCGCCGTCGCCGCCGCTGCCCGGATCTGTGCCGAGGCGTTTCTGGCTGGCGGTGTCCTGCCGGTGCTGAAACACATCCCCGGTTATGGTCGTGCGCAGGTGGACAGCCACAAGGATCTCCCGAAGGTGGACATGGGCCGCGAGGTGCTGGAAGACCGCGATTTCGCGCCGTTCCGGGCGCTGAACGACATGCCGCTGGGGATGACCGCCCATATCGTATTCTCGTCCATCGATGAACGAAATCCGGCGACAACCTCGGCCGACATGATTCGGCTGATCCGCGAGGATATCGGCTTTGACGGCCTGATCATGACAGACGATTTGTCGATGGAGGCATTGCGCGGCACGATTGCCGAACGCGCCACTGCGTCCATCGCGGCGGGTTGCGACGTGGTTCTGCATTGCAACGGCGACAGGGCCGAGATGCAGGACTGTGCCGCCGCCTCCGGTGCGATGACGACGGTTGCGCGGGCGCGGGGGGATGCGGCACTGGCCCTTCGTCAGGCGCCAAATGAGATAGATAGCAATGCCCTATGGGACGAACTTCAAGCGTTGACAGGCACCCCACATGGCTGATGCGTTCCAGGAGGATGCTGATCGTGTCACCGACCGGATCGCCGCCGAGGCGCTGATTGTCGATGTCGGCGCGTTCGAGGGGCCGCTCGATCTGCTGCTGACCCTCAGCCGGACCCAGAAGGTCGATCTGCGCCAGATTTCAATCCTCGCACTGGCCGAACAATATCTGGCGTTCGTCGAAACCGCCAAGGAGCTGCGCCTTGAACTGGCCGCCGATTATCTGGTGATGGCGGCGTGGCTGGCGTTCCTGAAGTCGCGCCTGCTGCTGCCGCCCGACCCCAGTGAAGAAGGTCCGTCGGGCGAGGAATTGGCAGCGCATCTGGCGTTCCAGCTCGAACGTCTGGCGGCGATGCGCGAGGTCGCGGCAAAACTGATGGCGCGGGACCAGTTGGGTCGGGATTTCTTTGCCCGTGGGATCACCGAAGACGTGCTGCGGGTGCGCAGCGTCACCTATTCTGCGACCCTGCTGGACCTGATGCAGGGCTATGCGCGGATCCGCACCCGCGACGATTTCCGCCCCTTTGTGATGGACCGCGACGCGGTGATGACGCTGGAACAGGCGCTTGAGCGGATGCGCCAGCTGATCGGTTTCGCCGGCGATTGGACCGAACTTTCATCATATATGCCAGAGGGTTGGGAGGTGGACCCAATCCGTCGTCGTTCGGCCACTGCGGCCCATTTCGCGGCCTCGCTGGAGCTGGCAAAAGAAGGCCGCATCGACATTCGTCAGGGCGATACATTCGCCCCGATCCAGATCCGCAAAAGGACGCCGCGCGATGGAAACTGATCGCACCAGCCTGTTCGAGGCACCGCCGATGGCCGAACAGGAACGCATGGTCGAGGCGATCCTGTTCGCCTCGGCCGATCCGGTCACTGTGGCCGAACTGACGGGCCGAATGCCGCACGGGGCCGAACCTGCCGAGGCGATTGCGCGCCTGCGCAAACGTTACGAGGGACGAGGCGTCAACATCCTGCGGATCGGTGACGCCTGGGCGATCCGCACCGCCGCCGACCTCGGATTTCTGATGCAGAAGGAAACCGTCGAGACCCGCAAACTGTCCCGCGCGGCGATCGAAACGCTGGCCATCGTCGCCTATCACCAGCCGGTGACACGTGCCGAGATCGAGGAGATCCGGGGGGTTTCGGTCAGTCGTGGCACCGTCGATCAGTTGATCGAGCTGGAATGGATCCGATTCGGGCGGCGCAAGATGACGCCGGGGCGGCCCGTGACCTTTGTCGTGACCGAGGGCTTTCTGGACCATTTCGGGCTGGAGAGTGCGCGCGATCTGCCGGGGCTGAAGGAATTGCGTGCCGCTGGTTTGCTGGAAAACCGTCCCGCACCGGGCACCGTCGCCTTGGGCGAGGCCGGGGACGACGACACCGACCAGACTGAGATGTTCGACACCGAATGACCGCAATCGCGTGGTAGCGCGGGCTTGATTTGGGAAATACGCCACGCACCTGTAAGGTATCGTCAGAAAAGGGACCTCACGATGAATCCGAACGCCATCATTAACATGATCATCCGATTGTTCATGCGCCGCGGCATGAACGCCGGGATCAACTACATGGCCAACCGTGGCCGCGATCCCAAGGACATGACGCCCGAAGAACGCCAAAATGCCAAGGCCGGTCGTGAGAACGCCAAACGGGCGCAGCAGGCGATGCGGGTGACCCGCCGGATGGGCAAGTTTTAAAGCGGGTCAGGTTTTCCTGACTTTGCAGATCGGGTGACGGGCTGCAGGGTATCGCCAGTCCCGATTTGATCTGCCCGGATTCTTGAATTTCTTTGCATTGTAGAAGCGGTTCCGGGTCGGACAATTGTCCTCTTATCCCGGAGTCCATCATGGCACTTCGCAGTTTTCGCGAACGCGTCTGGCAGACGCTGTCATTTGAATTTGGCGGATTGATCATCGTCACGCCACTTTACGCCATCGTTTTCAACACGCCCGCCATCGGTTCCGCAGCGGTGATTACGATGTTGTCACTGGCCGTGATGATCTGGTCGCCGTTGCATAACGCGGTTTTTGATTGGGTTGATCTGCGGTTGACCAGCCGACTTGCCAGCGACCGACCGCGCGGATTGCGGATGCTTCACGCCGCGTCCCACGAAGTGACTTCGGTTGCCGTGACGCTGCCGCTATTGCTTGTTGTTGCGGAGCAAACGGCCTGGAATGCGCTCAGCGTCGAAATCGTGTTGACGATTTTCTACACGGTCTATGCGTACCTTTTCCATTTGGGGTACGACTGGTTGCGCCCGGTGGTGCCGCATATCGCGGCTCCGGTCGCGTCAGATCGCCAGCCAGACCAGATAGACGGTATAGGCGGCCAGCATCACGCTGCCCTCGACCCGCGTGATCCGCCAGCCGGTCGCGCAGACCGCGAGGAGTGCGATGGTTGCCGCGCCCATCACCCAGATGTCGAATTGAATAATTTCGGCGGCCACCGCGATCGGTTTAACCAGCGCCGTGATGCCCAGAATTCCCAATATGTTGAATATGTTGGACCCGATGATATTGCCCAGTGCGATGTCGCTGTGCCCCTTGCGGGCCGCCACCACAGAGGTGACGAGTTCGGGTAGCGAGGTGCCGATGGCGACGACGGTCAGGCCAATCACCGCTTCGGAGACGCCAAACCCACGGGCCATGCCGACAGCGCCGACGACCAGCAGTTTCGCGCCCAGCAGCGTCACCAGCAGACCGCCGATGAACATCGCGGCAGCCAGCGCGAGACTTGATGTCGCGGGGGGCAGCTCTTCGTCACTGTTGCCACCGCGTAAGGCGAGGAACAGGAACCCGCCCAACCCGATCAGAAACACCACACTGTTGCCCCGGCTGAAACTCCCGGTCAGGGCCAGCGCGATGCATAGTCCGGTGGCCGCGACCAGCACGGCGCCGTCACGGGCGAAGGTGTCACGCGACACCGTGATGGGCGCGATCAGAGCCGCGGTGCCGAGAATCAGCAGGATATTGGCGATGTTGGACCCGATGACATTGCCCACCGCAATCCCCGGTGCGCCTGCGAATGCCGCCTGTAACGAGGTGAGCAATTCCGGCATCGAGGTGCCAAAGCCGACCAGCGTCAGGCCGATCACCATCGGAGAGACACCCCAGCGTTGGGCAAAGCTGACCGCGCCCCGCACCAGATAGTCGCCACCGAACAACAGGGCGATGAAACCGCCCAGCACCAATAGGATGTCTGTCATCTGTCCCTCTTGTCGGGCCACATTCTGCGGGTGGACCGTGACGATCAGGTGATGATCGGGCAGCGGTAAAGCAACCCCCGGCGCAAAATAATCAGGGCGTTTTGAAATGCTTGGACAGTTTCAACCCCTGACCCTGATAATTCGACTTGATCGCCTGCCCATAAAGCGCAGCAGGCGTGGTGGCCATCCGTTCATAGACCAGCCGCCCGACGATCTGGCCGTGTTCCAGCACGAAGGGGGCGTCGTGGCAGCGGACCTCGAGCACCCCGCGCGATCCGGCGCCGCCTGCACCGCTCCAGCCGAAACCGGGGTCAAAGAATCCGGCGTAATGGACCCGGAATTCACCGACCATCGCGAGGTAGGGGGCCATTTCGGCGGCGCAGTCGGGGGGAATCGCAATCGCCTCGCGGCTGACCAGAATGTAGAATGCGCCGGGGTCGAGGATGATCCAGCCGGTGCCGGTGTGGATCTCTTCCCAGAAATGGCCGGGGTCATAGTGGTTCAACTGCCCAAGGTCGATCACCCCGGTATGCGGCTTGGCGCGGTAGCCGACCAGCGTGCCCTTGGCCGGATGCAGATCGACCGAAAATCCCAGCCCGTCATGGATCACCGCGTTGCCCGAGACGATCGGCGTTTTCGCGTGCAGTGCTGCCAGTTCGGCGTCATCCAGCAGCGTCTTGCCGACCCGGAAAATGATCTGGTTCAACATCTGCCCCGGACTCGCGATCACGGAAAACGACTGCGGGCAAATCTCGACAAAAAGCGGGCCGTCGTAGCCTTCGGGCACCCGGTCGAATGCGGTGCCATTGTCGGTGATGATCCGGGTCAGCAGGTCCAGCCGCCCGATCGAGGATTTGGCGCTGGCGGCCCCCGACATGCCCGTGGGCAGGGTCAACCGTTCCAGCAAGGGAACGACATAGACACAGCCTTTTTCCAAGACCGCACCGCCCGTCAGGTCGATCCGGTGCATCCCGAATTCGGCCAGCCGGTCGGCCACGGTTCGCCCATGCCCCGGCAGGAACGACGCACGGACCCGGTGCGCCACGGCCCCAAGACGCAGGTCGAGCGAGGCAGGCTGCACCTGTCCCGGCGCAATCGGCAAGCTGGCGGAAATCGCGCCGCTGTCGATCATTGCCTGCAACTGGTGGTCGGCCAGAACGCCCTGCATCACGGTCCCCTTGGTTGACGAAAACGCCCGCCACGCGTGTGCGGGCGGGCGGTTTTGTGGTCGGGCTAGCAGGGTTCGAACCTGCGACCTTCCGTCCCCCAGACGGACGCGCTACCAGGCTGCGCTATAGCCCGACTGCGGGTTGTCATAGTGGATTTCGCGGGCAGGGCAAGTCGGAAAACCGCGCCTTTGGCCGCATGAGGGGTCAGTCCCGGCCCATCCCGGCGCGCAGATCAATCAACCGGGCCAGCAGCGGTGCGATCCGGGCGGCGCGGGCGGCCAGTTTGTCAGGGTCGGCGCGCTGGAACGCGGCGTGAAACCGGCTGCGCGGGTTGAAATCGTCGTCGTCGGGGTCAGCAGGCAGGTCGCGCAGCAGGGCAGCGATGGTCAGGGCGCGGTTGTCGGGCGCGGCCTGCGGTGCCGGAGCACTGGTCGGGATGGGTTCCGGCGGAATTTGCATGGACAATGGCACGACATTGTCGGGCTTCAGCTCGGGTATGGTTGCCGGTTCAGGGTTTGGCACTTCGTCGGGGCCAGGATCAGGGACCGTGGCCGGTTCAGGTTCGGGCACGTCATCGGGTTTGGGGACCGGGATGCCCTGGGGTTCAGGCGTCGGATCGGGATCGGTCGCCGGATCGGAGGCCACCATAAAGGGCGGCGGCATCTTTGGCCCGGTCTCAGTATTGGTGGCGACGGAGGTCGCAAGCGTCCCTTCGATCACATCGGAATCATCCAGCGGGCTGGGTCCATAACCGGCGACGTGTTTGACGCCCTGTTCGCGCAGCAACTTTTGCACGCCCTTGATGGTCATCCCCTGATCGTGCAGCAGCGCCTTGATCCCACCCAGCAGGTCCATGTCGTCGGGGCGGTAATAGCGGCGGCCCCCGGCGCGTTTGACCGGCTTGATCTGGGTGAACTTACTTTCCCAGAATCGCAGCACGTGGGCGGGCGTATCCAGCCAGTCGGCGACTTCGCTGATCGTCCGGAAAGCGTCAGCGGATTTGGCCATCTTCCCGGTCTATCCCTTGTTGCCCGCAGCGACGCGGTCTTTCATCAGATGGCTGGGGCGAAACGTCAGCACGCGGCGCGGCAGGATCGGCACCTCCTCGCCGGTTTTCGGGTTGCGGCCCACGCGGGCGGCCTTGGCGCGCACCGAAAAAGTGCCGAACGACGATATCTTGACCATTTCGCCGTTGACCAGTGCGTCGGACACATGGCCCAGCACGCTTTCGACCAGATCGGCGCTGTCGTTGCGCGACAGCCCCACTTCAGAATGGACGGCCTCGGCCAGATCCATGCGTGTCAGCGTCTTTTCCGTCATCTTCATCCCCCGTGTTTTGCGTGACGTTACGCGAGAGGCAATTTCAGAGTCAATAACAAGGACTTGCCGGGGGAAGTGAAAGGGGGAGTTTCGCCTAATGCGTTTTGCGTTTCATGCGACGCAAGAGCATCGCAAAACGCGTTACCAGCGCAACACGACCGCGCCCCATGCCAGACCACCGCCGATCGCCTCGGTGACGATCAGGTCGCCGGACTTGATCTGGCCGTTCTGAACGCCCACCGACAGCGCCAGCGGGATCGATGCGGCAGAGGTGTTGCCGTGGTCCTGCACCGTCACCACGACCCGGTCCATGCCGACGCCGAGCTTTTTCGCGGTGCTTTGGATGATGCGGATATTGGCCTGATGCGGCACGACCCATGTCACATCGTCGGCGCCAAGGCCGACCTTGGCAAGCGCCTTGTCCGCCGTATCGGCCAGCTTTTCGACGGCATGGCGGAACACTTCCTTGCCTTCCATCCGCAGCCGCCCGGTGGTCTGGGTGCTGACGCCGCCATCGACATACAGCAGATCGCGGTAGCGCCCGTCGGAATTCAGATCGGTTGACAGGATGCCGCGGTCGGCGGTGGTGCCTTTGCCCTGAGCGGCCTCGAGGACCATTGCCCCGGCACCGTCGCCGAACAACACGCAGGTGCCCCGGTCGGTCCAATCCATGATCCGGCTGAAGGTTTCCGCCCCGATCACCAGCACGCGGATTGCCTGGCCGGACAGGATCAGCGCGTTGGCTTGCCCCATTGCGAACACGAAACCGGCACATACCGCTTGAATATCAAAGGCATAGCCGCTGACGTTGCCGATGTTGTTCTGCACCATCGTGGCGACCGAAGGAAAGGTCAGATCGGCGGTCGAGGTGGCGACGATGATCGCGTCAATGTCGGCCCCGGTCATGCCCGCGGCGTTCAAGGCGGCCTGCGCGGCGCGGGTCGCCAGATCGGATGTCGTCTGCCCCTCGGCGGCGAAATGGCGGCGTTCGATGCCCGAACGGGATACGATCCATTCGCTTGACGTATCGACAAGGGTTTCAAAATAGCTGTTGGGAACCACGCGGTCCGGTAAATAATGCCCGACACCCCGGACCACGGCACGCAAAGTCATCTGCTATTCGCCCTTCGCGCCGGACTGGCCAGTTTGGCCCGCATTTGGCGCATTCTCACCAGCGGCATCTTGCGCCAGCGCCGCGGCGGCGGCAACCCGTGCGGCAAGTTTGTCCGAAAACCCCGAAGCGGCAAGGCGGTGCGCCAGTTGCAGCGCGGCGGCGATACCGGTCTCATCGGCCCCGCCGTGGCTTTTGATCACTGTCTTATTCAGCCCTAAAAACACCCCGCCATTGACCCGGCGCGGGTCGATGCGCTTGCGCAAACGGCCCATCGAGGTCATCGCCAGCAGGGCGGCAATGCGGGATAGCGGGGTCTTGTTGAACGCTTCTTTCAACAGACCCGAAATCAAATTGGCAGTGCCTTCGCCGGTTTTTAGGGCGACGTTGCCGGTAAAACCGTCCGTTACAATCACATCAACGCGGGTGCCGGGCAGATCGCTACCTTCGACGAATCCGACAAATGTGTAATCGCCCTTGACCGCTGCCCGCGCGATCAGGTCATGCGCGACCTTCAGTTCGGCGCGGCCTTTGTGTTCTTCGATACCGACGTTCAGCAGGCCGATCCGTGGCTTCGGAATGTTCATGCCGTTGTGGGCATAGGACGCGCCCATCAGCGCATAAGTCAGCAGGTCGTCCTGATCGGCGCGAATATCCGCACCTGCGTCCAGCATGATGTTGAACCCGCCCGGATTGCGCGATGGCCAAAGACAGGCGATGGCGGGGCGGCTCACCCCGTCGGCCTTGCGCAGTCGCAGCATCGACAGGGCCATCAGCGCGCCGGTGTTACCACAGGAAATACAGACATCGGCCTGACCGTCGCGCACTGCGTCGATCGCCGACCACATCGACGTCGTTTTGCCGTTGCGCACCACATGGCTGGGCTTGTCGGTCATCTGGACGACCTGCGCCGCATCGCGTAGTTCAACCCGGTCTGACAGGCCGCGTTTTGCCAGCAGCAATTTCAGCTGATCGGCAGGGCCATGCAGGATCGCCCGCGCCGACGGTTCCTCGGCCATGAAACGCGCAAGGCCCGCAACCACAGTTGCAGGCCCATTGTCGCCACCCATCGCATCGATGGACAGGACGGCAGGCCGCGGATCGCCCTTGATCGCTACGGGTTCCGTGCGGTTGGGGGACATCGGCGCGACCGGACGCGGCCCTTAGGCTGCGTCTTCGTCCAGATCGACCTCGGCCGATTGCGCCACGACTTCGCGGTCAGCGTAGTGGCCGCAGGACGGGCAGATGTGATGCGGGCGCTTCAACTCGCCGCAGGACGGGCATTCGTTGGGGTTCGCCGCGACGAGCGAGTCGTGGGCACGGCGCATATTGCGGCGCGATTTCGAGACTTTGTTCTGTTGGACGGCCATGTCGCAACCTTTGTATCAGGGGGCGCTTGGCCCGGATTTCGTGTTCGCAACCGAACGTGGCGCGGTCTTAGCGGCATTGCCGCAGACTGTCGAGCCTCGATCCGAATGAGGCCGCGAACATACTGCGAAAACGCTACGGCGCAAGTCTATTTCTGCCCGTCTAGTCGGCCCCGTCATCATCCTTGTTTTCAAGGGTCTTGCGCAGATCGGCCAACCCGGCAAAGGGCCGCGCGTCGCGGTCGTGCATCGCCGCCTTGCCCGGTTCGGTAAACACCGCATCACCCAAACTGGCACCGGGAGCCCGCGGAAACGGTGGCAATGCCAGCGCCAGCGCCTCGGTCACCAGCGCGATCAGGTCCAGGGTCTGGGGCAGCGGTTCGACGTCGTCCTCGGGGAGTTCGACCTCGGGGCCTTCGGGTTCGGGCATCGCGTGCAGGTACGTGCGGCGCACCGCTTCGTCGATCCGGTTCGCGACTGGGTCAAGCGTCACGACGCATTCCTGCACCACGCTGGCCCCGAGTTCGCCGACCAGCTCCCAGTCACGCTGGCCCAGTGGCGACAGGCGAGCGGCAAAGCGCAGCTTTTTCACCGCGATAATGCCCAAAGCCTTGGCGATGGCGGCGCGACCGGCGGCATCCGGGGCCAGCGCGACATCGCGCCCGTCGCGCGGCAGGTCGGCGATCCGCAGGGTGGTGAGTGGTAGATCGGTCATGTCGTCCTTTCGATACGCCCATTCGAGCAGATGTATCCATTGTTGCCAGTCGGGGCCGCAATGTTATAAGCCGGATAAAAGGCGGCCAACAGCAACGCAAGGGGGCAGACATGGGCATCAACGGGGGCACCGCACAGGCGGGACTGCGCCGTGCCATTATAAGCCGTGCCATTATGGGCCTTACCCTGTTGGCGTTGACCGGCTGCACCGCCTTGTACCGCAATCATGGCTACGTCCCCCGTGAAGACGAACTGGCCGCCATCACCGTTGGCGTTGACACCCGCGAAACGGTTTCGGCGGCGATCGGCACTCCGACGGCGGGCGGCGTGTTGTCGCAAAGCGGATATTACTATGTCCGCAGCCAGTTCCGCCAATATGGTCCGCGGGAACCGCAAGAGGTGTCGCGCGAAGTGCTGGCGATCAACTTCAACGACGCCGGCACCGTGTCCAACATCAGCCGTTACGGGCTCAACGATGGCCGCGTCGTCGTGTTGTCGCGTCGGGTAACGACCGACAACGTCCGCGACAACACCCTGATTCGTCAGCTTTTGGGTAACTTCGGACGGATCAACCCCGGCGATTTCTTTGGCGACGGAACCTAGTCGCCGGGTCTGAAGGTCAGCGCGACGCCGTTGATGCAGTAACGCAGGCCGGTCGGGGCCGGGCCGTCAGGGAACACGTGGCCCAGATGAGCCGCGCAAGTGTTGCAATGCACTTCGGTCCGGCGCATGAACCAGCCGCTGTCTTCGCTTTCGCCGACATCGCCTGCGGGCGCCGTGAACGACGGCCAGCCGGTGCCGCTTTCGAATTTGTCGGCGCTGCTGAACAGCGGCGCGCCACAGCAAACACAATCAAACTTGCCCGGCTCTTTGGGGAAATCGTCATGGGTTCCGGACCGTTCGGTGCCGTGCTGGCGGGTGACCTTATACGCCATGTCGGACAGTTGGGCTTTCCATTCGGCGTCGGTTTTGGTGACTTTTGTCATGTCGTCGCACTCCTCAATCGGTTAGGCGTTATGTAAGTTGCAAAAGGGGTTTCGCCAAGGTGACGCGATGACGGTTCTGCTGGCGCGAGGACGCTACCGGGCGCGGTTGGCCGAAACCACGACCGATCTGCGGGCGACGCAGGCGTTGCGGTATCTGGTATTTGTCGGTCACGGCGGGGCGCGGCCACGCACAGGCGGGCTGGATGCCGATTCCTTTGACGAGCGCTGCCGGCACGTGCTGATCGAAGAGGTTGCGGGGGGGGCATTGGTTGGTTGTTTTCGGCTGCTGCCGACGTCGGGCGCGGAAATCACCGACAGCTATGCGGCGCAATACTACGACCTGACCCGGTTAGCCCGGTTCGCCGGGCCGATGTTGGAAATGGGCCGCTTTTGTATCCGCCCCGATGTGCATGATGCGGATGTGCTGCGCGTCGCATGGGGGGCGATCACCCGCTGTGTCGATGCGAACGCGGTCGGGTTCTTGTTTGGCTGCGCCAGCTTTGCGGGCATCGACCCCAGCCGCTATGGGGCGGCGTTCGATCTCCTTGCGGCGCGGCACAATGCCCCGGCAAAGCTGGCACCGGGCATCGGCGCGGCGCAGGTATTTCGCTTTGGCGCCGCCGGCGTGATCGATGCAGCGGCGGCGATGGCGCAGATGCCCCCACTGTTGCGCACCTACCTGACGATGGGCGGCTGGGTCAGCGATCATGCGGTCATCGACCCCGATATGAACACGCTGCACGTCTTTACCGGCGTCGAAATCGCCGCGATCCCGCCCGCGCGGGCAAGGTCGCTGCGGATGATCGCGGGCGGCGACCCGGTGGCGGTCCAATAGCTGCTGCCGGCCAATAGCACTTGCGGGCGCGGGCAGGGCGCACTAGCAGGCGCACATGGCCCGCGCACCGCTTTTACAAATCTCCGACATCTCGCTGACTTTCGGCGGCGACCCTGTATTTGCCGACTTGTCGCTGGTCGTCCAACCGGGCGACCGGGTGGCACTGGTCGGACGCAACGGGTCGGGCAAATCGACGTTGATGAAGGTGATGGCCGGGCTGGTCGAACCCGACGCGGGCGCGGTCGTGATGGCCCCCGGCACCTCGGTCGGCTATATGGAACAGGAACCGACGATGGCTGGTTTCACCACCTTGGGCGATTATGCCGCCAGCGGATTGGCGGCTGGCGAAGAATATCGCGTCGATATGGTGGCCGAAGGGCTGAAATTCGACCCCGCCGGGCCGGTTTCGACGGCCTCGGGTGGCGAACGCCGCCGCGCCGCACTGGCCAAACTGATGGCCGAAGCCCCCGAATTGATGTTGCTGGACGAACCGACCAACCACCTCGACATTCAGGCGATTGCCTGGCTCGAGGCCGAGCTGAAATCGACCCGCGCCGCCTTTGTGCTGATCAGTCACGACCGCGCCTTCCTGCGTGAACTGACTCGCGCAACCCTTTGGATCGACAGAGGAACCGTGCGGCGTGCCGAAGAAGGCTTCGATACGTTCGAGACCTGGCGCGACAAGATCTGGGACGACGAGGATCAGGCCCGTCACAAGCTGAACCGCAAGATCAAGGCCGAAGGCCGATGGGCCGTCGAAGGCATTTCGGCCCGGCGCAAGCGTAACATGGGCCGGGTCCGTGCGCTGGCCGATCTGCGCGCCGAACGGGCCTCGCAGATCCGCCGCCAAGGCACCGCAGCGATGACCTTCGATGCTGGGCAGGCGTCCGGCAAAAAGGTGATCGAGGCCGTCGGGCTGGAAATGGCATTTGATGGACGTGAGATTCTGCACGGCCTGACCCTGACCGTGCAACGCGGCGACCGGGTTGCCTTTGTCGGTCCCAATGGAGTCGGAAAAACCACGCTGATCAAGATCTTGCTGGGTCAAGTTGAACCGGATGTCGGTACCGTCAAACTGGGCACCAACCTTGATATCGCGGTGTTCGACCAGACGCGGGCGGCGCTGAACCCGGATCAGACCCTGTGGGAAAACCTGACCGGCGATCCCGATATGCGGGTCAGTGGCGCCGCCGATCAGGTGATGGTGCGCGGCACCCCGCGCCACGTCGTTGGCTACCTCAAGGATTTCCTGTTTGACGAGGCGCAGGCGCGGGCCCCCGTGCGGTCCTTGTCGGGCGGCGAAAAGGCGCGGCTGCTGCTGGCCCGCCTGATGGCACGCGAATCCAACCTGCTGGTGCTGGACGAACCGACCAACGATCTGGATATCGAAACGCTGGACTTGTTGCAGGATATTCTGGGCGACTACGACGGCACCGTCCTGCTGGTCAGTCACGACCGCGATTTCCTTGACCGGGTGGCAACGACCACCGTGGCGATGGAAGGCGACGGACGCGCGGTCGTCTATGCCGGCGGTTGGACCGATTACCGCGCCCAGCGGGGCGAGGCTGCCGTCGAAACCCAGACAGCTTCGGTCGGCAAGCCACTGGGCAAGAGGGGTAAAATGTCGGCGGCTGTGACCCGCAAATCGTCGCTCAGCTTTACCGAAAAGCACCGGCTCGAGGCGCTGCCGGGGCTCATGGACGCCCTGACTGGCGAAATTGCCAAGCTTGAAGAACTGTTGGCCGATCCAGCGCTGTTCAGCCGCGATCAGCCAAGGTTCGTCAAGGCATCGGCGCTGCTGGTCACACGCCAGACCGCATTGGCGAAGGCCGAAGAGGAATGGCTGAGCCTGAGTGAAAAGGCCGACGCCTAAGGCGGAATGCGCGATGCCCGTTGTCCTTCT
>JBBQHC010000030.1:0-25442 GCA_038323615.1 Rhodobacterales bacterium
GACGCTGCGACCCCTGCAGACTTTTCCCCAAGCCTTGTTCCACATCGGCCTAACCAACATTCGGTTACAAAAGGCGACGTTGAAGCTGGGGGCGCAATATGTCGAAAATGCGACCCTGGACTTGTCAGCCGGACCGGCCCTGTGGAAGGTGTACCGACTGATCCGTTCGGCCTGGAAAGCAAACTCATGAACGACAACACCGACCAACAGGAATTCTGGAGCGGTCCGTCGGGCCAATCGTGGGTCAGGCTTCAGGCGCAACTTGACGCGCTCTTGCAGCCAGTTCTGGACGGCCTGCTGGCCCGCGCTGCATTGGTGGCCGGAGCGCGGGTGCTGGATGTTGGCTGTGGGACCGGGGCCAGCACGGTTGCGGCGGCGCGGATCGTCGGCGCGCAGGGCCATGTCTGCGGCCTCGACATTTCCGCGCCGATGCTTGAGCGGGCGCGGGACCGCGCAGCTACGCTGTCACAGGTCAGCTTTTTGTTGGGCGACGCGGCCGATCATTCTTTCGATGCGCACGGCTTTGACAGGATGATCTCGCGCTTTGGCGTGATGTTCTTTGCCGATCCGGTCGCCGCCTTTCGCAACCTCGCGCGGGCGCTGCAACCGGGCGCCCAGGTGACCTTTGCAACCTGGAGCGAGGTCGCCCACAACCCGTGGTTCACGATTCCCGCGCAGGCCGCGAAGGCCCGATTGGGCGCACCCCCGGCCGTCCACCCCGATGAACCGGGGCCGTTTGCATTCCGTGACCCTGAACGGGTCGATTCGATCATGGCAGAGGCCGGTTTCATTGATTTCGGGGCAGAGACAGTCGCAATCAGCCTGACGCCACCCGGTGACCGGACCGCAGCGGCCAGCCTTGCAACCTTTGTCGGCCCCGCCACCCGGGCGATCCGGCATTTCAGCGGCACCGATGCCGATCGTCAGGCTATCGCCACCGACGTCGCCGACCGTTTGGCTGAGTTTGACACTCCCGCTGGCATTCGCATCCCTGCCGAGATCAATTACTTCACCGCCCGGCGTCCGGGTTGATACTGGTGGGATACCCACTTGACGCTGCTTTGCCCCGTCGTTACCTCGGCAATCAGGCGGGTGTAGCTCAATGGTAGAGCTTTTGCTTCCCAAGCAAGTGACGAGGGTTCGATTCCCTTCACCCGCTCCAGCCATCCAAGACTGAAAGGCCTCTCCATGACCAACATCACCCGTATCGAATGTGGCCCGCGGATGTCGCAGGCCGTGGTCCATAACGGCATCGTCTATCTGGCCGGACAGGTCGGCGCGCCGAACGAAAGCGCAACTGACCAGACCCGCGCCGTGCTGCACGAGGTCGACCGCCTGCTCAAAGCTGCCGGGACCAATGCAAACCGGATGCTGACCGCGCAAATCTGGCTGGCCGACATGCACGACTTCGCGGCGATGAACGCCGTCTGGGATGCTTGGGTGCCGCAAGGCGCCTGCCCGGCCCGCTGGACCGGAGAGGCAAAGCTGGCCACTCCTGCCTACAAAGTCGAGATTGTCGTCACCGCCGCGATGCCCAGCATCACGCCCGCGTGACCGGACGTTACGGCTGAAACTTTCGGGCGGGGCCCTTCGTGGTTCCGGGCAGAAGCATCCAATGAAGGGTGCATTAGCCCGGAGGCTCCTCGATGAAATCCCTCAAATCCCTGTTGCTGACCGCGACAATTCTGTCTGCGCCCGCTGCTTTCGCCCAGAACGCCAACCCGATGGTCGGCGGTGCCGAGATGTTCGCCGAAAAGAACATCATCGAAAACGCCGTGAATTCGCCGATCAACACGACCCTGGTCGCTGCGGTCAAGGCCGCTGGTCTGGTCGAAACGCTGTCAGGCCCCGGCCCCTTCACCGTCTTTGCGCCGACCGACGCCGCCTTTGCAGCGCTGCCCGCAGGCACCGTTGATACCCTGCTAAAGCCGGAAAACAAGGACATGCTGACCAAGATCCTGACCTGCCATGTCGTCGCCGCCAATGCGATGTCGGATGCGGTGATGGGCATGATCGCCGATGACGGCGGGATGCACGAAGTGACCACGGTCGGCGGTTGCAAGCTGATGCTCAAGATGGACGGCGACAAGCTGACTGTCACCGACGAACGCGGTCAGGTCGCCACCGTGACGACCGCCGACGTGGTGCAGTCGAACGGCGTGATCCATGTGATCGACACTGTCCTGCTCCCCGCCGAAGAAGCGGCGATGGCAGCCGAACCGATGGCCGACACGATGGCGTCGGACACGATGGCGGCGGACGGCATGACGATGGACAACCCGATGGTGGGCGGCGCGGCGATGTTCGCTAACAAGAACATCATTGAAAACGCCGTGAATTCGCCGATTCACACCACGCTTGTCGCCGCCGTCAAGGCCGCCGGATTGGTCGAAACGCTGTCCGGCCCCGGCCCGTTCACCGTGTTCGCCCCGACAGACGAGGCCTTTGCCACCTTGCCATCTGGAACCGTTGACACCCTGCTGAAGCCAGAAAACAAGGACACGCTGACCAAGGTTCTGACCGCCCATGTCGTAGCGGGCACGATCACCGCCGCTGACCTGATCGCCGGTGCCAAAGCCTCGTCCACCGGGTTCTACAACTTTAACGCCGTATCGGGCGACGCCCTTTCGGCCCAGGTGACCCCATCGGGGCGCGTGTTCATCTATGACGAAAGCGGCAACGCTTACGAGGTGACCACCGCCGATGTGATGCAGTCCAACGGCGTGATCCATGTGATCAACGGTGTGCTGCTGCCGAAGTAACCAGTTGACTGGTTGTGTGAGAAACCTCGTCGCGCAAGCGGCGGGGTTTTTTCGTATTTCGGCACGAAGGAGATTCAGTCAACCTGCGTCAATTGGCTGAAGCCCAACTATGCCCCGTTTTGGCGCAGGTAAGCCACGAGACCGGCCGTCGATCCATCGGCGTTACCGGCATCTTTTTCCCCCGTGATCACTGGCCCCAATGCAGTTGCCAGTTCCTTGCCCAATTCCACGCCCCATTGGTCGAACGAATTGATCCCCAGTACCGCCCCTTCAACGAACACGCGGTGTTCATACAGCGCGATGATCTGACCCAACATGAACGGGTCAAGCTGCGGATAGGCGATGGTCACCGAAGGGCGGTTGCCTGGGAATACCCGGTGCCTGGCCTGGCGGTCCAATTCGGCCCCGGTCAGGCCCTTTTGCGCCATGATCGCTGTCGCTTCGGCCAGTGACCGCCCCTGCATCAGCGCCTGACTTTGCGCCAGACAGTTGGCGATCAGCAATTGGTGCTGATGGTGCAGGTCGGGGTCGTGCCCGGTGGCGGCGATCAGAAATTCGCAAGGGACGACGCGAGTGCCCTGGTGGATCAGTTGATAGAATGCGTGCTGGCCGTTGGTACCCGGTTCGCCCCAAACCACGGGGCCGGAATTGACCGTCAGGTCGGCCCCGTCCATGCTGACGCGCTTGCCGTTGCTCTCCATCTCAAGTTGTTGAAGATAGGCCGGCAAGCGGCTGAGATTATTGTCATAAGGCAGCACAGCGCGGGTCGCATAACCGCAAATCTGGTTGTGCCAGATGCCGGTGATGGCCAGCAGCGCGGGCAGATTTTCGCCCCAGTCAGCGGCGCGAAAATGGACGTCCATCGCCTGCCCGCCGCGCAGGAACGCGCGGAAAGCGTCCGGACCGATGGCGATCATCAGCGACAGGCCGATCGGCCCCCAGAGCGAATAGCGCCCGCCCACCCAATCCGCGAACCCGAACACCCGGTCTGCCGGGATGCCAAAGGCGGCGGTTTTTTCGGCAGAGGTGGACAAGGCCACGAATTGCGCCGCCGGGTCAGTCACGCCCTGCCCCATCCACGCCTTTGCGGCGCGTGCATTGGTCATGGTTTCGATCGTGGTAAAGGTTTTCGAGGCGACGATGACCAATGTCGTGGCCGGGTCGCAGGCCCGCAAAACTTGCGATATGTCTGCCGGATCGACGTTGCTGACGAAATGGCAGCGCGGCCCATCGTGATAGGGCGCCAGCGCCAAGGTCGCCATCGCCGGGCCAAGGTCGGAGCCGCCGATGCCTATGTTCACCACATCAGTGATCGGGCCGCCCTGCCCCTTAAAGTTACCGTTGCGCAGGGAAACGGCGAAATCGTCCATCCGCCGCAAGGTGTCCAGCACTTCGGGCATCACATCCTGCCCGTCAACCATGACCGGCCCGCCGTCCAGGTTGCGCAGGGCCGTATGCAGCACCGCGCGGCCTTCGGTTTCGTTGATCGGTTGGCCGGTGAACATCGCCTCGCGCTTGGCGGCCACCCCGGCCTTGCCCAGCAAGGCGATCAGAAGATCGCGGCCCTTGGCATCAATGTTGGTTTTCGCGTAGTCCAATCGCATATCGCCCGCCGATGCGGTAAAATCGGCGGCGCGAACCGCGTCGAGCATCTTGTCGAAGCGGCGGTCCTTGACCTGCGCGTGATGGGTATTGAGGTCTTGCCACATGATCTTCAGCTTTCTGCCCAATGCACTGTCGTATCGGCCAAAATCGCGGCCACCGGGGCCTCGGATGGCGTCAAGTTTTCGGCTTTTTCTAATGCAGCGCGTTTGTCCGCGCCGGTAATCACGATATGCCGCTGGATCGCGCCCTGCAGCACCTTTGCCGACAGGGTAATGCGCGGCTCAAGGGCACCGGGCGCGCGCATCGCATAAAGGATCGCGTCGCCTGTCAGGGCCGCGTCAAGCTGGTCGGCACCCGGAAATAACGACGCGGTGTGCATATCGGTCCCCATGCCCAACAGACAGATGTTGATCGGGAGCAGCGGCGCGATGGTCGCGGCCAATTCGTCGAGACGATCTTCGGGGTTCGGCGCGTCAGCATAAAGCGGAATTAGTGTCGCGGCGGCGGCCTTGTCGGTCAGCAGATGTTGGCGCAGCAGGCGGGTGTTGGAACGGTCCGAGGTTTCGGGCACCCAGCGTTCGTCGCTGAGCAGGATGTTGACCCGGTCCCAGTCCAGACTGAGTCCGCAAAGGCTGTCAAAGATTGGCCCCGGCGTGGTGCCGCCCGGCACCACCAGCGTGACGCGGCCCTCGTTGAGCAGCGCCGCCTTGAGTTCGCCGGCAATGATGTTGGCGATGTCCATCATCATCATTTCGGCGTCGGGATAGGTGCGCAGGTCCATGATCTTTCCTTTCGGGGGCGATGGGTCGGGGGCGATGAGTTGCTTCCATCTTACGTAGGGTGGGTGAAACCCAACGCAATCTCAACCTAGCCCTTGATTTCGCGCCAACGCCGCCCGTCGCGGTGCATCAGCATCATCGCGTCCTCCGGCCCCGCCGATCCGGCGTCGTAAAGCTTGGGCACATCGTGCCTCTCCTCCCATCCGTCGATGATCGGATCGGTCCAGGCCCAGGCCGCTTCGACCTCGTCGCCGCGCATGAACAGGGTCTGGTTGCCACGGATCACGTCCATGATCAGGCGTTCATAGGCGTCCGGCACATCCTCGGCATCCGGTCCCAGCGCGTCGGCAAAGGTCATGTCGAGCGGCACATCGACCAGCCGCATGCCGCCCGGTCCCGGTTCCTTGATCGTGACCTGCAAATCCATGCCTTCGTTGGGTTGCAGGCGGATCGCCAGAATGTTGCGATGCCGGGCTGCGTCGCCCTCGAATATCGAATGGCCCAGATCCTGAAACACAACAGCAATTTCAGAACTGCGCGCCTTGAGTCGCTTGCCGGTGCGCAGATAGAACGGCACCCCCGCCCACCGCCAGTTGGCGATGTTGATCTTCATTGCGATGAAGCTTTCGGTAAGGCTTTTGGGGTCGCCGGCATCGGTCCGATAACTGTCGCCATCCGGCCCTTTGTCGTACTGGCCGCGCACGATGTCATGCGCCTCGACGGGTTGCAGGGCGCGGATCACTTTCAGCTTTTCGTCGCGCACCGCGTCGGCCCCGAATTGGCTGGGCGGTTCCATCGCGATCAGGCACAAAAGCTGCATCAGATGGTTCTGCACCATATCGCGCATCGCGCCCGATTTGTCGTAATAGGCCCCGCGCCCTTCGACGCCGACCGTTTCGGCAACGGTGATCTGGATGTGATCGACGTAGTGATTGTTCCACAGCGGTTCGAACAGCACGTTGCCAAACCGCACCGCCATCAGGTTCTGCACGGTTTCCTTGCCCAGATAATGATCGATCCGGTAAATCTGGCTTTCCTTGCAATGCGTCGCCAGTACCGCGTTCAACGCGCGCGCCGATGCAAGGTCGCGCCCGAACGGCTTTTCCACTACCATCCGGCTGTTTGGGCCGGCAATTTTGTGGCTGCGCAACCGTTCAGCCAGATCGCCGAACAGGCTGGGCGCGACCGAAAAGTAGAACGCATTGACCACGTCCTTGCGCACCAGTTTTGCTAATGCCCCCCAGCCGTTCGTGCCCTGGGCATCGATAGCGACATAGTGCAACTGCGCCAGAAACGCCTTGAGACCCTTGGCATCCTTGGCCTCGGACCCGCCGAACTCGGCGATCGCGTCGGCCACAAGCTTGCGATAGCCCTTGTCGTCAAGGTCGGAGCGCGCGGCACCAATGATCCGCGAAGTCGCAGGCATCTGCCCCGACAGAAACCGCCGGAACAATCCCGGCAGGATCTTGCGACGCGCCAGATCGCCGGTGCCGCCAAAGATGACAAGGTCGAAATCATCGACCGGAATGACCCGTGAAACCATGTGCGTGCTCCGCGTTCAGCGCCTGTTAGCGTTAACAAGGGCCCTCTTACAAACCCGGCAAGGGTAAGTCTAGCAGGTTGGGCCCCCGGTCGGGTGGATTATTGGGGCCCGCTTACCCCTTTGGCATGGCCGCGACCATGACGCACAGCATCTCGAACATCAACGATACCGCCAGCCAGGCGGTGCCGCCGGTGGGATCGACGGGCGGCGACACCTCGACCAGATCGGCGCCGACGATGTTCAGACCCGCACATTCGCGCACGACCTGCATCGCCTGAAATGCGTTCGGGCCACCCCATTCGGGGGTGCCTGTGCCGGGGGCGACGGCGGGGTCAACAAAGTCGATGTCGTAGGACATATAGGCGGGCTGCTGGCCCACGATATCGCGGGCCTCGGCCATCACATCGGGGATGCCACGGGCGAACAATTCCTCGATCGGCACGATGCGGATGCCGTGCGCCGCAGCAAAATCACGATCGGCACTGTCGTATTGGGTGCCCCTGATCCCGATCTGGATCATCCGTTTCGGGTCGAGCAGCCCCTCGTCGACGGCGGCGCGGAACGGGTTGCCGTGGGTCAGGGTTGTGCCGCCGAAATAGGGCGGGAACAGATCGGTGTGGCTGTCGAAATGGACCAGACCCAGCGGCGCATCCCTGGCGATGCCGCGCAGCATCGGCAGGGTGCACAGGTGATCACCGCCCGCCGCCAACGGCCGGATTCCGGCGGCGTGCAGCCGGGTTGCAAAGGCGGTAAAGCGGTCAAGCGTGTCGTTCACCTCGACCGGGTTCGGGCTGGCGTCGCCCAGATCGGCGCAGCGGGCGCGGTCGAACGGGCGCAGGCGGGTAACGGGATGTTCGGCGCGGATCATCGTTGACAGATCGCGCATCTGCCGGGGCCCGTGGCGCGGGCCGGGGCGGTTCGACGTGCCGCCATCAAAGGGCAGGCCGAACAGGCCGATCTGCACCTCGGCAAAGCGCGGATGATCCAGCGGCACATGCGGCAGGCGCATGAAGGTCGGGATGCCTGCGAAACGCGGCATCTCCATCCCCGAGATCGGTGTGAAAAAGCTGTCAGTCATGGTTCCTCCATCAATCCTCGGCCGATTCCCACAGGATCGAGGCAAGTTTCGGGTCCGCCGCCAATGTCGCGACCGCGTGTTCGATGATGGTATCCGTCGCCGCCTCGCCCTCGACCACCGCTGCCAGACCCACCGTTCCCGCCTTGTCATCGGCCCGCGCGACCAATTGGATCACTTTCAGCCCCGACACCTGCAAGGTCCGCAGCAATACGGCGCGGGCATGGCCTTCGGATTCGGCCCGCGTGGTGATGGTTATCTGAAAGTGGCGCAGTACCGGGACGCCCGCATTGGTCGTCCGCTTGATGAATTTGACCAGCGGACGCAGGCCGATGTTGATGAAAATGACTAGTCCGGTCAGCAAGGCCGCATAGGGTAAATGCCCGGCCCCCGCCATCAAACCGACCGCCGCTGAACACCACAGCGTCGCCGCCGTGTTCAGACCGTGCACCTGAAATCCCTCGCGGAAAATGATCCCGGCCCCAAGAAACCCGATGCCGGTGACGACCTGCGCCGCGACCCGCGTCGGACTGACTTCGTTCGGGAACAAACCGGAAAACACGACGAACCCCGCCGCGCCCAAGGCAACGAGCGCATTGGTGCGCAGTCCCGCCATGCGCTGACGTACCTGCCGTTCAGAGCCGATCAGGGCGCCAAGAACGACCGCCGAAAATAGATTTAATGCTGCAAGGCCAAGGGTCATCGGCGCATCCTACGCCTCCAACTCGGCATCCCAATAGAGATAATCGACCCAGGAGTCGTGCAGGTGGTTGGGCGGGAATTTGCGGCCCATGTTGCGCAATTCCTCGCTGCCCGGCTGGCGCGGCGATTTACGCAGATGCAGCCCCGACTGGTGCAGGCTTTTGGCCCCTTTGCGCAGGTTACAGCGGGCACAGGCGGCGACGACATTACGCCAGCTGGTGACGCCGCCCGATGCCCGCGGCACCACATGGTCGAACGTCAGATCGCCCTTGGCGCCGCAATACTGGCAACAGAATTCGTCGCGCAGGAACAGGTTGAACCGGGTGAACGCGACCCGGCGCTGCGGTTTGACGTAGTCTTTCAGCACCACCACTGACGGGATCCGAATTTCGGTCGAGGGGCTGCGCACGACCTCTTCGTATTCGGCAACGATATCGACCCGGTCCAGCCATTTCGCCTTGATCGCTTCTTGCCAGGGCCACAGCGACAGCGGGTAATAGGACAAGGGGCGAAAATCGGCATTCAGGACCAAGGCCGGGTGGCTTTTCAGCGCCCCCGGTTCTCGCACAAAGTTCGTCCTGAAATCGCCGTCCATCAAAGACTCCGTTCCGTTCCGCCTGCTTGTTACAGTACCGGAACGGGAGCCCCGCCCCAGCATTTTGTCGGACTATATCTGGCCGTCACTGAACGGCAAGCCCTACATGTTGTCCGGCATGTCGTGCGACGCCCGCATCACAGACAAATAACAAAAGCCGGCATCATTTAGCCACTGATACTCAACCAGGTCGAATCCCGGTTTCTACCTCTTTTCGGGTTTAATCTGAAACATCCGGTCCCGGATTTCGCGTTCGGGCGAAGCGAGAGGCAGCGAATAGCCGAACATCTTGGACCCGAAAAGCTTTGGGTCAGGTGTACCCCAGCCGTTCCGCCATAAAGGCCAGCGCGACCTGCAATCCGTCCGGCGCGATACCATGACCGGTGCCTTTCATCACATGGGCATACACCTCGTCCCAGCCGGCGTCTTGCAAGCCCTGTGCGGCCTTTGGCAGGCTGTCGATCGGCACCACATCGTCCATATCGCCGTGGATCAGCAGGACAGGCGGGCGGCACTTTGCCTGTTCGATCAGCGATTCAGGCTCCAACAGGCGGCCCGATATGGCGACCAGACCTGCCACCGCCTCGTCGCGCCGGGGCAACACATGTAACGCCATCATCGTGCCTTGGGAAAACCCCAGCACCATGACCTGTTCGGGCAAAAGATCGTCGTCCACCATTACCCCATCAAGAAATGCGTTCAGGTCGGCGGCGGCACTGTAGAGGCCAGATTGCGATTCCTGTTCCGACGACCCGTCGATCCACGGGATCGGGAACCACTGGAACCCCATCGGCGCACCGGCGCACTGTTCGGGCGCGTCCGGCGCGATGAACAGCGTATCGGGCAGGTGTTCGCCCAAAGGGTCGGCAAGGCTGATCAGGTCGGCCCCGTTGGCCCCGTAGCCGTGCAGGAATATGACGGCTGAACGGATATCGCCCGACACAGGTTCACGGCGGGTGGCGTCAAGGGCGCGTGTCATCTGGTCTCTCCTGTTGGTGCGCGCCCGGTCTAGGCGGATGTGGCGACCGGGGCAACCGGGCCAGATAGTCGCGGGTAAAGGCGGCGTAGCCAGCCGCCGTCACCCCCAGATGATCACGCATTAGCCGGTGTGCGGCAGGCAGTTGGTGGAACGCCACCGCAGGCCAGACGTGATGTTCGATGTGATAGGGCATGTTCCACGCCAGTGCGCGGACAAGACGGTTTGTAAACGTGGTCCGGGTGTTCAGAAACATGTTGGCCACCGACGGACAATCACCATGTTCGGCCAGCAGGTAAAGCCGCAAAAACGGTTGGCCGATCAAGACCGGCACGATCCAGACCCACAGCAGCAACGGCGTGAGCCAGAGAGACGCCAGCGCGAAGGCATAGAGCACCAGCATTGCCCGCGCCTCGCGCCCGATCCCGGCCATCGCGCCCGCCGGCAGATAGGGCGCCTGCCCGCCGCCGGTCGCCAACGTCGGGATCAGCCGCAGACTTGCCCCCCAAAACGGCAACCCCGACACATACCAGACCCAAGCAGCACGCGTTTGCGGTTTCGGCGCGTCCAGTTCCGGGTCCTGCCCCGGCAGGTTTGTCCATTTGTGGTGCGCCAGATGGAAATACCGAAACCAGCGGAACGGCAGCAACAGGATCAGCCCGCAGGCATGGCCGACGATGTCGTTCAGACGGGCGTCGGCAAACGGGGTCTTGTGGGTACATTCGTGTTCGAGGGTGAACAGGAAAATCAGCAGGATGCCCTGCACCGGAAGCAGCGTCCACCAGAACGGCACGCCGGACCCGATCAAGGTGCCGACCAGCAAGATCGCCCCCAGATGCCCCGCCAGATGCAGCAGTCCGGCGCGGTCGTTGCGCGCCGTCAGGGCGGTGCGTGTCGCGGGTGGCAGCGTGGCCAGAAACGCCTTGTGATCCATTCTCAGGCGACCCCCTCGCGGTTTTTGGAAACGCGGTAAAAGGCCCAAAGGATACGCGCCGCAATCGCCCGCCACGGGGCCCAGTCAGCGGCCATTTCGCGGAACGGTTTTTCGCGAGGCCGTTCGGACAGGTCGAACAACAGCCGCGCTGCCTCGGCCAGCGCAAGATCGGCGGGGGCAAAGACATCGGCGCGGCCAAGCGCGAACATCGCATAAATCTCCGCCGTCCAGTTGCCAATACCGGGCACCGCGACAAGGGTGGCGATGACGGTCTCGGTGGGTTTGTCGCGCAAAGCCGCATAGTCGATGTCAGCGGCGGCCAAGGCGCGGGCATAGCGCGCCTTTTGACGACTGAGACCAAGGGCGCGCAGGGCATCATCAGGGGTTGCGGCCACCTGCGCCGGATCGGTCATTCCGGCCTCCTCAAGCCGCGCCCAGATCGCGTTCGCCGATGCGATACTGACCTGCTGGCCGACGATGGCGTGCAGCAACCGGTCGAACCCGTCGGTGGTGCGGCGCAGCGGCAGCGGCCCGGTCAGGGCCAGCGCCTTGGCAAAGCGGGGTTCGCGCGCCGCCAGCCATTCCGCCCCTTCGGCGACGCAGGCATCAGACATGATGATCCGCCCGGTCACAGCCCGCGAACCCAATCCAGCGCCGCCGCCACGGTATCCACACGCGGCGCGTCGGGCATTGGCGGGCGGGCGATCATCAGCACCGGAAGGCCCAGATTGCGGGCGGCGGTCAGTTTCGTCGCACTTGCCGCGCCGCCGGCGTTCTTGACGACAAGCACGTCGATGCCAAGTTGGCGAAACAGCTTTTCTTCGTCCGCCACAGGAAACGGCGGGCGGCCGATCAGGTATTCGCCGCCCTCGAACGGGAACGGCGCGGTGGGCGGGTCAATTTGGCGACAGATCACCCGCCGTCCCTCAAGGTTGGCGAAACGCTCGAGCGTCTGCCGCCCGGTCCCAAGGAACACCGTCGCGCCCCGCGGAATATGGGCAGCGGCCTCCGCTTCGGCCAGAATCGTGGTCCAGTCGTCACCCGGTCCGGGCAGCCAGGCGGGGCGCAGGAATTGCAGATAGGGAATGCCGCGTTCGGCGCAGATTGCCGCCGTCCGGTCGGTGATGCGGGTCGCAAAGGGGTGCGTCGCGTCCAACACGGCGGTAATTCCGGCGTCCTGCAGATATGCGACAAAGCCGTCGGCGCCGCCAAATCCGCCGATCCGCGTCGCAACCGGCAGCGGTTCGGGGTCGCGCGTCGCCCCGGCAAGGCTGGCGACGACGGGCAGGCGCGAATCGACAAGGCCCCACGCCATGCGTTTCGCCTCGCCCGTGCCAGCGAGCAACAGCAGGGTCATGTGCCGGCCCCGGCAACTTCGGAACGTGCGAGGATCGCCCCGGCGCGGTCGGTGATGACGATGTCGCAGGCGATGTCGGGGACCAGCGATCTGACTCGCGCCAAGGCTTCGGTCGCGACACGTATGGAAAGAGTTTCTCCTGCAATCGCATAGGCTTCCAACGCGCTGTTCGCGTTTCTGACGCGTTCATCGCCCGCCCAGTCGGCCAGCCCGTCAAAGTCCACCTGAGACCGCCCCGAATGCAGGTCCACCGCCCCCTGCGCCAGCTTGGTCATCTTGCCGATGCCGCCGCCGACGGTCAGCCGCGGCACCGGATGGCGGCGCAGGTATTTCAGCAGCCCCCCCGCGAAATCGCCCATATCGAGCATCGCGTGATCGGGCAGACCATAAAGATGCTGTACCGTCGCCTCGCTCGTCGATCCGGTGCAGCCCGCGACATGGATCAGTCCATCCGCCCGCGCCACATCAATGCCGCGATGGATCGACGCGATCCACGCGGCGCAGGAGAATGGGCGCACGATGCCCGTCGTACCGAGGATCGACAGTCCCCCGACGATGCCCAAACGCGGGTTCCATGTTTGCAGGGCGATGGCCGCGCCGCCCGGCACCGATACAGTGATCGTGATGTCCGGGGTCTGGCCATAGTCCCCGGCCAACTCGGCCACCACCTCGTCCATCATCGCCCGTGGCACCGGGTTGATCGCCGCCGCGCCTACAGGGATCGGCAGGCCCGGTTTGGTCACGGTCCCGACCCCCGCGCCCGCCTTGAACACCACGCCGCCGTCCGAGGCCGCCACCCGCACCACAATCAGCGCCCCGTGCGTCACGTCAGGGTCGTCGCCTGCGTCCTTGACGATACCCGCCTCGGCCCAGCCCGGTCCGGCGTCGCGGTGGGCGACAACGAACGTCGGTGTTTCACCTTTTGGCAGCGTGATCGTGACCGCATCAGGACATCCGTCGCCCCAAAACGCCATCAGCGCCGCCTTGGTCGCAGCGGTCGCACAGGCGCCGGTGGTCCAGCCCCGGCGCAAATTTCCGGCAGGTTTACGTGTCATCTGGCCGACTATAGGTGCGCGCCACGGTGCCGCCAATCCGCAATCGGGTGTCGTTTGGCGGCTTTCGTTCGGTGCGCGGCGCGGGCATAAGCGGGGGATGGAGACGCATACCCTTCCCGGCCAGGATTGGCCGCTGCTACAGCCCGGTTGGGTCTGGCTTTGTGGCGCCGGCCCCGGCGACCCCGGCCTGCTGACGCTGCACGCGCTGAACGCGCTGGGTCAGGCCGATGTCGTGGTGTACGACGCGCTGGTGCAACCCGCGATCCTTGATTGGGCGCCACAGGCCGAACATATCTATGCCGGCAAACGCGGCGGCAAACCGTCGGCTAAACAGCGCGATATATCCCTACAGCTGGTCGATCTGGCACGGGCGGGTAAGCGGGTGCTGCGGCTGAAAGGCGGCGATCCCTTTGTCTTCGGGCGCGGCGGCGAAGAGGCGCAGACGCTGGTCCAGCACGGTGTGCCGATCCGGATCATCCCCGGCGTGTCGGCGGGCATCGGCGGGCTGGCCTATGCGGGCATCCCGGTGACGCACCGCGACGTGAACCAGTCGGTGACGTTCGTGACGGGCCACGACCAATCTGGTGAAACTCCGGGTTCGCTGAATTGGCAAGCGATTTCCGATGGTTCTCAGGTGATCGTGATCTACATGGGCATCAAGCACGTGGGGCAGATCGCCGGGGCGCTGATCGGTGCCGGGCGATCGCTGTCGGAACCCGTGGCGGTTGTCTGTTCGGCGACGACCCCGGATCAGGCGGTGTTGGAAACCACGCTGGGGCAGCTTGAGGCCGATTTGACAGCGTCCGGCCTCGAACCTCCGGCGATCATTTGCGTCGGGCGGTCGGTCCTGATGCGTCAGGTGCTGGACTGGCAAGGGATGCTGGCCGGGGATGCCCCGCGCAACCTCGACCCCTTGGGGCGTGGCCGTCCCGCCGAAACCGCGTGAGCGTCACGCTGATCGCTGCCCCCCGGTCGGGTGCCGGCAAGACCACAGTGACACTGGGCATTCTGCGAGCGCTGCAACGGCGGGGCGTCCCGATCCGCAGCGCCAAGATCGGCCCCGATTATATCGACCCGGCGTTTCATGCAGCGGCGACGGGGCAAGATTGTCCCAACCTCGACCCGTGGGCGATGCCATTGAACCGGCTGGAATCGCTGATGGCAGGTGACGGACCATTGTTGATTGAGGGGGCGATGGGTCTGTTCGACGGGGCCGGGGCCAGCCGCGAAGGGTCGGCAAGTCATTTGGCCCGGCTATTCGATCTGCCGGTGGTTCTGGTTCTGGATTGCGCCGGGGCCAGCACCGGAATCGCTGCCGAAGTTCTTGGGATGATGGCGTTCGACCCCGACCTGCGGATCACCGGCCTGATCCTGAATCGGGTCGGCAGCGACCGCCATGCGACCTTGTTGCGCAGCGCATTGGCGCGGCCTGCGGCGGGACGCGATCTGCCCCCGGTGATCGGCGTGGTGCCGCGCGATGCCACTCTTGCACATCCCGGCCGCCATCTGGGGCTGGTGCAGGCCGCGGAACGCACCGACCTTGATGATTGGCTGAGCCGGGTTGCCGATGCTTGCGAAGCCGGGATCGACCTTGACGCGCTGTTCGGCGAACCGACCCTAATGCGCCCGGTTCCGGCCCCGATCATCCCTCCGCTGGGTCAGCGGATTGCCGTCGCCCGCGATCACGCCTTTGCCTTTGCCTATCCGCATATCCTGAACGAATGGCAGCGGTCGGGGGCGGAAATCCTGCCGTTTTCGCCGCTGAAGGACGACCCGGTGCCGCCGGGCGATGCGGTTTATCTGCCGGGCGGATATCCCGAACTGCACGCCGGACGTCTGGCGGCGAACACCACCTTTCTGAGCAGTCTGCGCGGCGCTGCCCGCAGCGCGACGGTTTATGGCGAATGCGGGGGCTACATGGTGTTGGGCGACGGGTTGACCGATGCCGATGGACAACGGCACGCGATGGCCGGATTGCTGCGGCTGGAGACCTCATTTGCGATGCGGCGTTTGCACTTGGGCTATCGGCTGATCCGGGCGTTGGGCGGGCCATTCACCGGCCACTTCACGGGCCACGAATTTCACTATTCGACGCAGACCAGGGCGCAGGGCGCACCGCTGTTCGATGCATGGGACAGCGCCCGTGCGCCATTGGGTCCGGTTGGCCTGCGCGAGGGCCGTGTCTGCGGATCGTACCTGCATCTGATTGACCGGGCCGATCACAAGCTGGACCATTTTCCACCGCTTGCACCGCTGGACGCGCCCGCTGGTTGAGGCTAGATCGGCACGGCAGGAGTACCGCATGACCGCCACCGAAACAGCGTTTGACGATAGCCGCGCCAAACGCAACGTTGCGGTTCTGGTCGCGGCGCAGGCGATCCTTGGGGCCCAGATGCCGATGATTTTCGTCATCGGCGGGCTGGCCGGGCAAGGGATGGTGCGGGGCACATCGCTGGCCTGTTTCGCCACCCTGCCGATTTCGATGATCGTTTTCGGGTCGATGACCACCGCGCCGTGGCTGTCGCCGCTGATGCAGCGCCGGGGGCGGCGGTTCGGTTTCTTTCTGGGAGCGACGATGGGGGCGGTCGGGGCGGCTGTCGCCGCACTCGGGCTTTACCTCGGATCTTTCGCAATTCTGTTGGCAGGGTCATATCTGACCGGCATCTACATGTCGGCGCAAGGGTTTTACCGTTTTGCCGCGACTGATACCGCATCCGACGCGTTCCGCCCCAAGGCGATTTCCTATGTCATGGCGGGCGGCCTGCTGTCCGCCGTCCTGGGGCCGCAACTGAACAAACTGGTGCAGGACGCCAGCGCCGTCGCGTTCCTTGGCAGCTATGTCGCGGTGATTGGTCTGAACCTTGTGGGGATGCTGCTGTTCTTCGGCCTCGACCTGCCCAAAGGCACCCGTGGCACCGTGCCGGTCGCCAATCCGCCGCATGTGCGCAGCCGGCGCGACCTGCTGCGTGACCCGCGCATTCTGGTGGCGGTGATCTGCGCGATGGTCGCCTACGCGCTGATGAACCTTGTGATGACCTCGACCCCGCTGGCCGTCGTCGGCGTCGGGTTCACCAAGGACAACGCCAACGACATCGTCTCGGCGCACGTCCTTGCGATGTATATCCCGTCGTTCTTTACCGGCCATCTGATCGCCCGCTTTGGCGCGGCAAAGATCATGGGGCTGGGGCTGTTCATTCTGGCCGGGGCCGGGGTCGTCGGGCTGGCCGACATCGCGCTGACCCATTTTTTCGGGGCGCTGATCCTGCTGGGGATCGGCTGGAACTTTGGCTTTATCGGCGCGACGACGATGCTGGCGGGCGCACATGCGCCACACGAGCGGGGCGCGGTGCAGGGGATGAACGATTTTATGGTCTTCGGGTTGGTCACCATTGCCTCATTGTCGTCGGGCGGATTGATGAACTGTTCGGGCGGCACCCCGGTCGAGGGGTGGCATGCGGTCAACCTCGCGATGGTGCCATTCCTGGTGCTCGCAGGCGGCGCGCTGGTCTGGCTGATGGTGCGGCGCCGGACGGCGTGATTACCAGCGCCCGGTCAAGGATTTGACCAGCAGCGCGCCCTTGCGCCGGAAATCCGAGGTGCCAAGGGTTTCATCACAGACGCGGCGCGGATCGGCGACCACTTGCCGCAGGATCGTCGCCGCTTGCCATGCGGGCAACAGTGCCGGAACCACCGCACCGAACCCGGTCCGCCGCGCCCGCGCCAGTCGGTCAAGGCCGCGCTGCGCCAGTGCCGCCACCCCCGCATCAGTGCCGTCCAGCAGCGGCACCCGCCCCTGCGCCGCCAAGGCAGGCACCGCCCGCAGCCAGTTGGCGACGCCCAGTCCATAGCCGACATCGCGCACCGCTGATTCCAGTGCTGACGCGGCGCCGCAAGTCAGGGCGGCCAGCCACATCAGCGTGCCGCTGGTGGCGTCCAGATAGGAATCGAGGGCGGCTGCATCCGCAAACGCCTCCTTGGCGATATCCCACCGCCGCGCCGCAATCATTGCGTCGATCCGGGCGACCGGCAGGTCATATGCGGTGATGACCTCGGCCAACGGCCCCGCCACCTCATGCGCCTTTGGTTGTTTTTGCGCACCGATCTCGTCCACCGCATCGCGCCACCATTGCAGGCGCATTTCGGCAATCATCGGTTCCGTCGTCACCCACGGGGCGCGGGCGACCTCGAGGTTGAAGGCGTATAGGGCAAAGAACAGCCCGCGCCGCGCCGATGGTGCCGCCATCGTCGCCAGAAACCTGTCGGGATCGCCGCGCTGAACCAACCCGGCGCAGGCGGCAAAACTCATAAGGGCTCGGTCGTCGACGTAGCGGCGTTGATTGCGCGGATCAGGGCGCTGACGTCTTCGTCGGGACAGCCGACCGACACGCCCGTTGCGCCATTGATGGCCGGGGTAACGCTGATGGAATCGGTGCCGTAGTCCGGGCAAACCTCGGTTTCAGCCCCTGCAATCGCGGCCGGTAGCATGGTGCGCACTTGGGTCAAGGCGCGACCATAGGCACCGGGCACCTCCGTTTCACGCGCAACGTTGTCTTGGCTCTGTGGACCTGAGGTGACCACACGCACCCGGTCGTCGGCAAAGATCGTCGTGGTCAGCGTGCCGCCAAAGCCGCCGCCGTTGCTGACCGTGATCGCGTCGGTCACCGGCGCGATCTGCACACAGCCCGCCAGCAAAATCGCCGCCCCGATCGCCCGCACTCGATTGATCACACCACCACGTCCCGCACCAGTTTCCACCTGATCGCATCCAACAGCGCATCGAACGACGCGTCAACGATATTGGCACTGACCCCGACCGTTGCCCAACGCCGGCCCTGTCCGTCCTCGCTGTCGATGATGACGCGGGTCACGGCCTCGGTCCCGCCATCGGTAATGCGGACCTTGAAATCGACCAGCTTCATGTCGTCGATCACCGCCTGATAGGGGCCGAGGTCTTTGCCAAGGGCCAGCGCCAGCGCGTTGACCGGCCCCTGATCGGACCCATCCGGGCCGATGCTTTCGGACACGTTCAGCACCTTGTCGCCGTTGATCTTGACGACGACGACAGCCTCGGACAGCGACACCATGCGGCCCCGCTTGTTGCGCCGCCGCTCGACCGTGACGCGGTAGCGTTTGACCTCGAAAAACTGCGGCAGGCGGCCCAGTTCGTCCAGGGCGATCAGCTCAAACGACGCCTGCGCGGTGTCATAGGAATAGCCCCGCGCCTCTTGCTCCTTGATCCGGTCAAGAATCCGGGGCAGCGCCGGGTCGTCTTTTTGCACCACGATCCCGGCCTGGGTCAGCCGTTCGCGCAGGTTGCTTTGCCCGGCCTGATTCGACATCGGCACGACGCGGGCATTGCCGACCTCTGCGGGGTCGATGTGTTCGTAGGTCGTGGGATCCTTGGCGATGGCGCTGGCATGCAGGCCCGCCTTGTGGGCAAAGGCCGAGGCACCGACATAGGGTGACTGCTTGGCCGGTACCCGGTTCAGGATATCGTCAAGCATCCGGCTGGCGATCCGCAGCCCTTTCATCGCGTCCCTGGTGACGCCGGTTTCAAAGCGGCTGGCATAGGGTTCTTTCAGCAGCAGCGTCGGGATGATCGAGGTCAGATTGGCGTTGCCACAGCGTTCGCCGAGACCGTTCAACGTACCTTGGATCTGGCGCGCCCCCGCGGTCACGGCAGCCAGCGAACAGGCCACGGCAAGGCCGGTATCGTCGTGGCAATGGATACCCAGATGGGTGCCGGGGATACCCGAGGCGATGACCGCTTTGACGGCCTTCTGGATATCGGGTGGCAGGGTGCCGCCGTTGGTGTCGCAAAGCACGATCCAGCGCGCCCCGGCGTCATAGGCGGCGTGAATCGCCTCCAGCGCATACTCCGGGTTCGCCTTGTAGCCGTCGAAAAAGTGTTCGGCGTCGAACACCGCCTCGCGCCCCGATGCGACCAAATGCGCGAACGACGCGCGAATGTTGTCGGTATTGTCGGCGAGGCTGATGCCAAGGGCCGTCTTTACATGGAAATCATGGGTCTTGCCGACCAAGCAAACCGCTGGCGTACCCGCGTTCAGGACCGCCGCCAGCACATCGTCATTCTCGGCCGACCGCCCCGACCGCTTGGTCATGCCAAAGGCGGTCATCGTGGCGCGGGTCTTGGGCGCGTTGTCGAAAAAGTCTGAATCCGTCGGATTTGCCCCCGGCCAACCGCCCTCGATATAGTCGACACCAAGTTTGTCCAAAACCTGCGCGATGCGCTGCTTTTCCGCAGTGGAAAACTGCACGCCCTGGGTCTGCTGGCCGTCGCGCAGGGTGGTGTCGTAGAGATAGAGACGCTCCATTACAGTCTCCTCTCAGCTTCTTTTGGCTCTAAATATTCCGGGGGGTGAGGCCGCAGGCCGAGGGGGGCAGCGCCCCGCTTCCCCGCCCGCCGCAGGCGTGACCCGGTCATATCAATGACTCCAGCTTGGCATGATCGACCTTGGCGCTGTCATCCATCGTGGCTTGCGGCCCGGTCGCCGTCGACCGGACCTCGACACCCAGATCGGCAAGGTTCCTTTTCAGGTCGTCCGCCGCCGCATAATCCTTCTGGTCGCGCAAATCCTGCCAGCGCAAAAGGATGTCCTGCAAAACACGTTGGGTCTCGGACAGATCGCCATCCCCGGTTGTCCCGACGCTCACCGCTTCGACTTCGATCGACCGAAACCATTCCACATCTTCCGCATCAGGCAGACCGACAAGGCGCATGGCTGCCTTCAGATAGGGGGCCGACAGCGAATTCATCTCGGTCAGCGCCTGATGGGTGTTCAGATCGTTTTCCAAGGCGGCGATGACGCGATTGGGCACCATATCGGCAGCTGTGACACCGTCGGTTTTGCGCAACCAACGGGCCAGGCGCTTTTCCGCCTCCTCCCGCTTCTTCTCGGTCCAGTCCATTGGCTTGCCGTAATGTGTCGACAGCATCACGAACCGGATCACCTCGCCCGGCACCCCCTGATCCAGCAGGTCGCGGACGGTAAAGAAATTGCCCAGCGATTTGGACATCTTCTTGCCCTCGACCTGCAACATCTCGTTGTGCAGCCAGACCTGCGCCATCCGGTCGGTGCCGTTGGCGCAGCAGCTTTGGGCGATTTCGTTTTCGTGGTGCGGAAACAACAGGTCATTGCCGCCGGCGTGAATGTCGAACGTCGCCCCCAGCAGTTCGCGCGCCATCGCCGAACATTCGATGTGCCAGCCGGGGCGGCCCCGGCCCCAAGTGCTGTCCCACCCCGGCAGATCGTCGCCCGAGGGTTTCCACAGCACGAAATCCATCGGATTGCGCTTGTAGGGTGCCACCTCGACCCGCGCCCCGGCGATCATGTCGTCGATGCTGCGCCCCGACAGGCTGCCGTAGTCCGCATAGGATTCGACGGCGAACAGCACATGGCCCTCGGCCTCGTAGGCGTGGCCCTTGGCGATCAGTTCGGCGATCATGTCCTTCATTGCGCCGATCCAGTCGGTCGCCCGGGGTTCCGCCGTCGGGCGCAACGCCCCCAGCGCGTCCATGTCGGCGTGATACCAGCCGATTGTCTCGTCCGTGATGTCGCCAATCGACCGCCCGGTCTCTGCCGCCCGGGCGTTGATCTTGTCATCGACGTCGGTGAAATTGCGCACATAGGTCACGTGATCGGCCCCATAGACATGGCGCAGCAGGCGGAACAGCACGTCAAAGGCCACGACGGGGCGCGCGTTGCCCAGATGAGCGCGGTCGTAAACGGTTGGCCCGCAGACATACATCCGCACGTTGTCAGGGTCCAAAGGGGTGAACACCTCTTTGATCCGGGTTCGGGAGTTGTGCAGTCGAATGGTCGTCATGGTGCCTCACGCAGGGTTGCCCGCGGGCTTAGCAACTTCAGGGTTCGGTTGAAACGTGAAAGAGCGGCCCGCGACGGTTGTCAGCAGGGAATAATGCAGCAGTTGATGATGCTTTGGCTCTTCATGCGGTGGCTGATAGCACCGGGGGCCGCGTCAGTCCAGCATTTCCACCAGCTTGCGGATCGTATTGAGGTTCCGCGCGGTCGTCCGCGTCCCGGTGATGACCTTGTGGAACTTCTCGACCAGCTTGGACCGCCCGACGCCGCCCGGGGCCAGCAGCCAGACGGTGCGGCCCATGACCTCGATCACTTCGCTGTCGATCTTCAGGTCGGCATAGGCATCCGGTTCGAACACCGAGTCGTCAAAGCAGAATATCCCATGCACATGTTTCCCCGTGACAGGATCAAACGGGCATGCAGCCAGCCGTTCGCGCAGATCCTCGCCTGCAAGCACCAGCACGTCGACATCGACAGCCGCCGCCAAGTCCGCCGCCAACCCCGTCGCCGTCCCATCGGCCCGAAATACCAGGTTGCCGCTGGCGATATAGCTTTGCACGTCCTGCCAGCCCAAAGAATCCGCTTGGCTGCGCAGGTCTGCCATCGCAATCCTGACGCCGCCGACGTTCACCCCGCGCAACAGTGCCACCCAAGTCTGCATCTTGATCGCCCTCGGTCTCTGCGCCATCCTAGGCGCATGAGCCGCGCCTTGGTCAACCAAATCTGCGCTACTTTTCCTGGGGCCGAAGTGTCCGACCCCTGGGGCGGTGGTCATGATGCGTGGAAGGTCGGCGGCAAAATGTTCGCCTGCATCGGCGCGATCCAGACCGGGGTCAGCGTCAAGACCGACAGCGTCGAAACCGCGCAAATGCTGATCGATGCCGGGGTTGGCACCCGCGCCCCCTATTTCCATCGCTCGTGGGTGTATTTGCCTGACGATTGCCCGGGGGACGAATTGCGGCACCGGCTGGAAACATCCTACCTGATTATCCGCAAAAGCCTTACGAAAAAGGCGCAAAGCACCCTCGCCCCATTTCCCTGATTGACCCCTTCTTTTGGCCGAGAATATTCCGGGGGGCGGCCGCAGGCCGGGGGGCAGCGCCCCCGACCTGCCAAGTCGTGCGGCGCCGCCGCTCGGCTGGGTCAGGAATAAGCCACCACCTCGATCTCGACCCCGTTCTCATCGTCGAAATAGAACCGCCGCCCCGGTTCGTAATTGGCATGCGAATGGGGCAGATATCCCCGCGCTTTCACCTTTGCCTCGATCGCCTCCAGATCGTCCACCACCACGCCGATATGGTTCAGCCCACCGCGTTTCAGATAACTGTCGTCGGCGGGGCGCTGCGCCTTGCCGCCGTCCGGGCCGGTATAGACGGCGACATAGGAATCGTCGTCGCCGACATGGACGGTAAAGCCGCCGTGGATCGCCGCCCCCTCCCATCTGGTCCGCCAACCGAACAGATCGGCCAGCATCGCCGCCGTCGCGCGTGGGTCTGCCACGGTGACGTTCACATGTTCCAGTCGGGCCGCTTGGGATTTTGTCATTATCATTCTCCTTGATTCGAGTTTCTTCATCCTGTCTAATTTCTCAAGTCCACTTTAGATCAAGAGGTTTCTTCATGGCCGACTTGTCGATCGGCGATCTGGCCGCCCGCACCGGGCTGGCGGTCTCCGCGATCCGGTTCTACGAAACCCACGGGATCGTTCAACCTTTGCGCAACGCAGGCGGGCACCGGCGCTATGGCCGCGCCGACATCCGGCGGCTTTCCTTTGTCATGGCGGCGACAGGCATGGGCTTTTCGTTGGCCGAAGTCGCCGCCCACATGGCACACCTGCCCGCGCATGAAGCCCCGACCAAGGCCGACTGGACCCGCATTTCGCGCCGATTCCGCAGTCAGATCAATGCCCGCATTGCGGCACTTGAACGCCTGCGCGACCGGCTCGACGGATGTATCGGCTGCGGCTGTCTCAGCCTGAAGTCCTGCCGGCTTTACAATCCCGCCGACACCCTTGCCAAGGACGGTCCCGGCCCGCGCAAGCTGATCGCCGATTGACAATCCGGGCGCGTGGGTATTCCCCTGCCGCCCATGAAACTTTCGCATCGCATCACCCATATCACCGGCGACGGATCAGACGGCTGGGACGTGTTCTATCGCGCCCGCAAGATGAAGGCCGCCGGTATTCCCGTCCTCGAACTGACAATCGGCGAACACGACATTCGCACCCATCCCGACATCCTTGCGGCGATGGACCGGGCGGCGCGGGGCGGCCATACCGGCTATGCCATCGTTCCCGGCATCGCGCCGCTGCGGGCTGCCGTGGCCGAACGGATCGCCGAACAGTCAGGCGTCCCGACCGGCCCGGAAAACATCATCATCACGCCGGGCGGCCAATCCGGCCTGTTCTCGGCGCATCTGGCGGTGATCGATCCCGGCGATCGCGCCCTTTATATCGACCCTTATTATGCCACCTACCCCGGTGTCTTGCGCGGCACCGGCGCGGTGCCCGTTCCCGTGGCCGCCAGCCCCGACCACGGCTTTCAACCGCAGGCCAAGGCGCTGGACGCCGCCGCCAAGGGCGCGACATCGCTGCTGGTCAACAGCCCCAACAACCCGACGGGTGCGGTCTATTCCCGCGCCACGCTGGAAGGCATTGCGCAGGTCTGCACCGATCACGACCTCTGGCTGATTTCGGACGAGGTTTACGACACGCAGGTCTGGGACGGCACCCATATCAGCCCGCGCGCCTTACCGGGCATGGCGGACCGCACCATCGTCGTCGGCTCAATGTCAAAAAGCCATGCAATGACCGGCAGCCGGATTGGCTGGATTTGCGCCGACGCCCCGGTGATCGAGCGTCTGATTGATCTCGCCACCTCCACGACCTACGGCGTCGCCGGGTTCGTGCAGGACGCGGCGCTGTTTGCGTTGCAACAGGGCCCCGCCCTCGAACATGAGGTCGCCGCCCCCTTTGCCCGCCGCCGTCAGCTGACGCTGGACCTTGTGGCGCAACAGAATGTCGTGCGCATGTCGCCGCCGCAGGGCGCGATGTATGCGATGCTGGATATCCGCGCGACCGGGATGAGCGGCGAAGCCTTTGCCAACGCCCTGCTGGACGCCGAACATATCGCGGTGATGCCGGGCGAAAGTTTCGGGACTTCCGCTGCCGGGCATATCCGCATCGCGATGACGATTGCGGACGCTGAATATATCACCGCGATCAATCGGGTCTTGGCCTTTGCTGCCGCCCGGATGCCGGCGACGCTTCGGGCGAAAGCGAACTAATAAAAGTGCGGTTTCGGATCGGCAAGGACGTGTCGGCCTGCTAGCATCGGGCGAACCGAAAAGGAGCCGCCGATGACCCAAGCCGAAATCTTTCGCGCCCTGCACGTTCCGGGCAAACCATTCATTCTGGCCAATGCCTGGGACGCCGGATCGGCCAAAATGCTGGCCGCTTTGGGGGCGCGGGCCGTCGCCACGTCATCTGCGGCGCATGCGTTCACCCTTGGCCGCCCCGACGGCGGCACGGTGACGCGGGACGAGGCATTGACCCACGCGCAGGATTTGGTTGCGGCGGTCAATGTCCCGGTGCAGGGCGATTTCGAGAACGGGTTTGGCGATGACCCCGAAACCTGCGCCGAAACAGTGCGGCTGGCGGCCGAGGTCGGGCTGGCGGGTATCTGCATCGAAGACACGGTGCTTCCCGCGCATACTCCCTACGACCGCGCACTTGCCATCGAACGCATCCGCGCCGCCGCTGCCACCGCCCGTACCATCAAGGGAGATTTCGTCCTGACCGCCCGGGCTGACGGGTTGATGCTGAACACCTACGATCTGGACGAGGCGCTGGCCCGCCTGAACGGTTTCGCGGCTTCCGGGGCAGATTGCCTTTATGCCCCGTTGCCCGCCAGCATGGCTGACCTGACGCGGATCTGCCGCGAGGTATCGAAACCCGTCAACGTGTTGGTCGCTGGCCCCTACACCGCGCACACCCTTGCCGATTACGCGGCGATCGGGGCGGCGCGACTGTCGCTTGGGTCGGCATTGGCCCGGGTGACGCACCGGGCGATTCACGACAGTGCGCTAGACATGTTTCAAGGCGGCACATTTAAAAGGCTTGGCAACGGGATCAGTGGGGCCAGCGTCGATTCATTGCTCGGCAAGCGATAGGGGCGTCGGGGTAATTTTATGCCGACACCCCGGCGGGACGCTCACA
>JBBQHC010000031.1:0-24392 GCA_038323615.1 Rhodobacterales bacterium
ACGCTAAGGTGCGCCAAAGCCCATAGCGCCGATTGGCCCACACCATCCGGGCCAAGAAAGTGCCCGCGCGTTTTCCTGATGAAGCCCCCGACTTCGAGCTCGGTATAGTAGCGGCTGATCGTATTGCGACTGCATCCGAGCCGGATCGCCGCGTCGCGGTGCGACAAGAACAGCTTTCCGTTGTTGTAGCCTTTGTAGACCCGGATCAGCTCCCAATGCAGTGCTCGGGCGCCACAGCTAAGTGCGCGATAGGCCGCATGGTCAAACATCCAATTATCAAGCTTGCAGAAGCTTGCGGTGTTGCCGCGTTTGTCCTTCCTAGTCATTTTTGCACGCTCCCGACTTGGGATCGATGCGGCTTGCATTGGCCCAGGCATTCAGATCCGCGCCGTGATAGACAATCTTGCGCCCCAAGCGGAAGAAGACCGGGGAGCGGTGGTGATAGCGCATCTGCGCCTGCTTTGCCCTGCTGCCCAACAAGCACAGGATCTCGGGATCGGTGGGAAGGTAGCACCGGGTTTCATCAAAAAGATTGGTCATTGGATTGCCTGCAATTGTTACATCAGGCCTCCAATCATCTTCACTTTTCGCCCCAACGGAACAGCCTTTTCACAGCGCTCAAGCGCTTTGCGCCATTCTGCAAACCGCTTAAGCGCTTTTGCCAAAGATCCGGTAGTAGCGGGACTTATAAGGTTCAACTGAACGAATGTACTCGGACAGGTAGGCTTCCTTTTGTCCCTTGCCTTGTGCCCACAACTTTGGATTTTCCTGAACCACCATGTCGAATGCCTGATCGACGATGCGCTGTTCGCTGACCCGTGGATAGAGATCGCCGTGGCGCTCAATGGCGCACATCAAGGACTCGATGCGGCGGGCTTTCAGGTCGGTAGACTTGCGACCGCTGGCTGTCGATCTTGCGGCTTTTTCTTCTCGATAAGAAATGGCTTGATGCTCATAAGTCTTTTTCTGCAGGGCGTCGTAGCTTTGCCCAATTTCAAAGCACGATTCCGCAACGTTCAGAAGTTGCCACTTCAAATAGTCCGGCGACGGCCTCTTCTCGCGATTGACGCCGACCATTTCTTCGAGAGTTCGATTAAACTCGTCATATCGCCAAAGGATAAGCAAAGCGTGCCAAAGCTTCGTATTTGGCTCAAAGATCTCATGATGGAGGTGAAAATAGAGCGAGCGCGAATGTGCCCGCCACGGATATTTCCTGCTCCAGATCATGTCACTGGGCAGTTCACCCTTCTTGGGTGGATTGGGATTGGCAAAAGGCAAATCAGCGTTTTGGTGGTCAGCAAAATGGTAATCTTCAAAATGAAACCTGTAGCCTAGCTCTCTCTGCCCTTTCTCAAAGATGGCTCGCCTGACTTTGGCGTCGATTTGAATCAATCGGTTCCTGCGTTCCGACCAATACACAAATGTATCCCGCATCCCTCGGTAGCTTACTGTATTAAGGTTGAGCACCTGGTTAGCTAAGGTGATCGCGGGCTCCAAAGGCCGAGCATCCGATAGTTCAGCTACCTGTTTTTGGTAAATCGACAAAGCTCGACGTACTTGGACAAGCAAATCGGATGCATAATAGTCCTCATATGTGACAGCATGTTGAGGTAAGATGTAGTCTTCGAAGGTTTCTGCGCCATCACCATACTCGCGCGTTGGCACATGTGGATGCAACTGTTCGAGTAACTCAAGAAGATCAGCTTCGGGCCAGGAGAAGCCTAGGATTCTAATCTTCCCGAATCTGCCCATTTGCATATGCTTGCGCCAATTTGGTTGTGCTCCACCGGTCATAGGCTATCCAATCTTCACAACTTTCCCGCTATCGATCGTGATAAACCTAGACCAGCGCTCCATCAGTTCCCGCCGCCGCTCAAGCAGATCTGACCGTGCATACGCGCGTTCCACGTCCGACCCCACCTTATGCGCCAAACTCATTTCCGCAACTTCGCGCGGTGCGTTGGCCACCTCAGCGGCCCAATCCCGGAAAGTTGAGCGGAACCCATGAACCGTGACCCCCTCCACATTCATCCGCCGCAGCAGCATCAGCATGGACATATTCGAAAGTGGATTGTGGCGCTTCTGCCCCTCGAACACATAGTCCGACCGCATTGCACACAACGGCTGGAGAATGGCGAGCATTTCAGCGGTCAACGGTACCCGATGTTCTTCGCCAGTCTTCATTCGCTCCGCCGGACAGGTCCAGACCCGCGCCGCTATGTCGATCTCGTCCCAGCGCATCCCAAGCACTTCACCGGTCCTCGACCCCGTCAGGCAGGTGAACATAAGCGCCTTGGCGGCCATCGCGTTGCGAGTTTTCAAGTCGGTAATGAGCGCGGGGACATCCTTCCAGTGCATCGCGCCGTGGTGTTTTGGTTTGGCGGTCACTTTGGGCAGGACCCGCGCATCCTTGATTGCCGTGACCGGGTTCTCGCCCTCGCGGAAGCCTTTCGACTTGGCCACGTCCAACACCACCTTGATCCGCTGTGCAAGCCGACGCGCGGTCTCATGTTTGTCAGTCCAGATCGGCGACAGGCACATGAGCACTTCGGGCTGGCCGATGCTGTCGATTGGCATCCGCCCGATCTTGGGGAAAGCATAGTCGCGCAACGTATTGAGCCATTGTTGCCCGTGCTTGGCATTTTTCCACGTCGGCATCCGATCAATATGCACCTGCTGCGCGATCTCGGCAAAGGTTGGGATTTCGCGGGTGGCATTGAACCGCGGGTTCAGCCCTTGCTTGGCCATGCGCCGATATTCCAGCGCCCGGTCGCGAGCCTGGTTTATTGGGACGATGTCCGCGCCACCCAACCCGAAGTCCGTCCGCAAAGGGGCGCCCATCCTGTTTCGCTGCCCTTTGACGGTGACCCGTACAATCCAGCGCCGCGCCCCAGATGGGTCGACGATCAGATACAGCCCGTTGCCATCGCCATGTCGCCCGGCGCCAAGGTTTTCCACCAGCTTCTTGGTCAGCCTTCCAGACAGTGCCGCCATATTCTATACCACGTCTCATACCACACGAGATAACGATACAGACGCCATCGAAAGAAATCCAGTGAAACTACTTACGTGCACAAATCCCAATAAAACAAGGCAATATTGCCACCAAAGGCGACCCATTCATATCAAGCAAAAAGGTAAGCTGGCGGACTGGGGAGGATTCGAACCCCCGACCCCTTGATTCGTAGTCAAGTGCTCTATCCAACTGAGCTACCAATCCGCGTGGGGCGCATGTAGCCCCGGCGCGGGGTCATTGCAAGGCCGAAAACTGGCACTTACCAAGACGGACTTGCCAGCCAATCCGGTTACTCGGCGGCGGCACTGGTGTAGTTGGGGGCGGCACCCGTCGAGATTTCGGATTTCGGCAGGCAGATGGCGAATTCGGTGCCGCTGTCGTCGGTGCGCCGCAGTTCCAGACTGCCGCCGTGCCCCCGGATCAGTTCGGCCGCGATGGTCAGTCCCAGACCGCTGCCGCCTTTGGTGACGCCCCCCTGAAACGCCTCGAAAAGATGTTCACGCGCCTTGGTCGGCATGCCGGGGCCGGTGTCGGCGATGGTGATCCACCAGGCCTGATCATCCTCGTGGGCGCGCACCGAGATTTCGCCGGGTTTGCCTGTCGCCACAATCGCCTGACGGGCATTGCGCACCAGATTGGCGATGACCCGGAAAAGCTGTTCGCCATCCGCACGAATTGTCAGCCCGGCGGGGATGTCTTCGGAAAACGACAGGTCGTGCTCGCCTGCCGCCAGCCGTTCACTGTCGATCACATCGTCGACGATGCCCGCCAGCGGCACGCGGGCCAGCGCTGGCGGCGGTTCCTCGACGCGCCCGAAGGCCAGCGTGCTTTCGCACAGGTTCACCGCGCGGGCGATCGAGCTGACCAGTTTCGGCGCCATCCGCTGCACGGTCGGATCCCCGCTGGCGTCGATCCGGTCAGTGAAAAGCTGGGCCGATGTCAGGATATTGCGCAAGTCATGGCTGACCTTGGCCACAGCACCACCCAGTTGCGCCAGCCGTTCTTTTTGCTTCAACGCTCCGGTCAACTGGGTCTGCATCAGTTTCAGCGCCTCCTCGGCCTCGCGCAGTTCGTGCACCCCGGCGGATGGCACAATGATGCGCCGCGCGTCTTCGGGGGCGGCGGCATAACTTTGCATATGGGCCACGACGCCCTTGATCGGTTTCACCAGAAACCGGCGCACGGCCAGGAATAGCAGCAGCGCAGTAACGATAGAGATGACCGCCGACAGCAGCAGAATGTTGATCCCGTAGTCGATCATTGCGGTGCGCAGCGGCCCCTGCTCCATCGTCACCTCGATGAGCAGGCCACCGTCCTGCACCGGATTGCCGATCACCCGGATGATCGGGTTGTCGTTGGTAACAAGGGTTTTCAGCGCGTCCAGGATCAGCGTCAGCCCGGCCGGGTCGCGCATGTCATAGGTCGCCGCGATCGGGCGGGGGATTGGTGATGACAGGGCCAACTGGCGCACTTCGTCACGTCGCAGCACGACGTTGAACACACCGGCATTGGTCAGCAGTTCTTTTTCCAATGCGGGCGAGATCATGTTGTCGACCTCCATCGCCAGCGACGCGATCTGCGCCCTTTCCAGCCGCAGCGACAGGTAGTCCTGGCGGAATCGCGCGACCGAAGGCACGAAAATCAGCACCTCGGCCAGCATCACAAAAGCCGTGGTCAGGATCAGCAGGCGGCCGGATAGCGAATTGAACATGATACCTTTGACGTTGGGCCGGCCATCAGGGTAGCCAGCGCTGCACCAATCCTACCACCCGTTTCACGAATGCGCTATCGAACAGCTTGGGGCTGAAATAGGTTCCCGCCGCCCGTTTGTTGATCTCGGCAACGGTCGGATAAGGCAGGACCGTGTTGGCAACCGCCGACATTTTCAGATTGTTGGCAATCGCCATCGCCCACATGCCAATCAACTCGCCCGCCATCGCACCGACGATAGACGCGCCGACAGGCCGCCCCTTGACCACCATGACCTTGATCAGTCCGGTCGTCTTTTCATCCGCAATCGCCCGGTCGTTGTCGGCGTATTCGAACCGCACGACCGTCAGGGCAGCGCCGTGCTTTTCCTTCGCCTCGGCCTCGGTCAGGCCGACCTGCGCCAGTTCGGGGTCGGTATAGGTCGCCCAGGGGATATGCGCCGTCTTTTGCTTGCTGGGCAGTGACAGCAGGATCGACCGGATCAGCACCCCGGCGTGATAGCCCGCGACATGGGTGAATTGCAGGCCCCCCGCCGCGTCGCCCATCGCATAGACCCGTTTATTGCTGACCGACCGCAGATCGTCGCCTACCGTCACGCCTTTGCGGTCGAATCTGACGTTGGCCTTGTCGAGACCAAGGTTTTCCACATTCACCTTGCGCCCGACTGCGACCAACAGGTGCGACCCGGTGAAATCGCCCTTGGGCGTGTGAACAGTGACCTTGGTCTTGGTGCCGCTGACCTTGTCGGCGTTGGCCCCCTCGACGATCTCGACCCCTTCGTCGCGCAACCTGTCCAGCACGATGGCCGCCAGTTCCGGGTCGTCCTTGCCCATCGCCTTGGCACCCTCGATCACCGTGACTTTGCAGCCGAGGCGAATATGCGCCTGCGCCATTTCCATCCCGATCGGGCCGCCGCCGATGATCAGCAGGTGGCTCGGTTTGTCGCGCAGGTCAAAGATGGTTTCGTTGGTGTGAACGGTCACCTCGTCCAGCCCCGGGATCGGCGGCACAAACGGCCCCGATCCGGTGGCGACGACGAACCGCCGCGCAGTGATCACAGCGTCACCCGCCTGCAATTCGGTCGGGCTGATGAAAGTGGCCATTTCGCGGATCACATGAACCCCCAGCCCCTCAAACCGCTCCTGACTGTCCACTGGGGCGATGGTGTCGATGACCTTGCGCACATGGTCCTTGGCCGCGCCGAATGCCATCGGCGGCGTGACCTTGCCCGCGTGCAGCAGCGCCTTTGACGGGATGCAGCCGTAATTCAGGCAGTCGCCGCCCATCAGGTGGCCTTCGATCAGGACCACGCGCGCCCCCATTTGGACAGCCCCGGCGGCCAATGACAAGCCGCCCGATCCGGCGCCGATAATGCAAAGGTCGGTTTTGATTGTGGTCATGGTCAGATGCCTTTCTTGCCGCGCAGGGCCTTAATCGCGATGGGCAGCGCCGCCAACAGGCACAGGCCAAGGATGGGCAGCAGAATCTGCGGTTCAAAGATGATGCCAAGGTTTGGGGTTTCGCCGCGTGCGAACACTTCGCCCAGACCCGCCCCGACCGAGGTATAGACAAGGCCGCCGGGGATGATGCCCAGAAAGGTCGAGATCGCAAACCGCGACAACGGCACCCCGACCAGCGCGGGGATCAGGTTAGCCACGAAAAACGGAACGGCAGGCACCAGACGGATCAGGAACAGCATCGACCACTGGTTCTCGTCGATCCCGTCCTTGATCTTCTTCACAGTGCCTTCTGATGTCTCCATCCGTGCGGCCAGCTTTTCGCCCAATCCCCAGCGGGCCGCAAGAAAGATGCAGATTGCGCCCAGCGTCGCCCCGGTGATGTTGAACAGGACTCCCGGAAAGGTGGCGAAAAGAAATCCGCCCGTCAGGGTGGCGATAGTCGCTCCCGGCAGGGAAAAGGCGACGATGACGATATAGGCCACAATGAACAGGCTGACCGTCAGCGCGTAATTGGCATCGCGAAAGGCGATCAGCGCCTCGCGATTGTCGCGCAGGGCGTCGAAACTGATGTAGTCGCGCAAGAAGATGAACCCCAGCACGGCGGCGACCAGTATGGCGATCAGCGGCAGACGGCGCAGGATCGGGTTTTGCGGTTTGGGGTCGGCATCGTCGGTCATGGTCCTGCCTTTCGGGCGCAATCGGTTGCCGCCTAGATGCCTGTCCGGCGGTAGCTCGCCTAGCCCCATCACGTCAGGTTGAAGCACAGGTCGGCCATGTTGCACCCTGACAGGGGTTCACCTCCGCGATTGAAACATTTGCGTGATCCTGACAGCGAAATGTTGCAGAAAACCGGCCTGACCTGCGTTGACAGCGCCCTGTCACCCCTCTAAAGGCAGGGCTTGAATTGTTCATGGGCCTTGATTCCGCATCGCGGTTCGGCCCGCCAGACCGGAGAGACGCGCGATGAAACGCACATTCCAGCCTTCCAATCGGGTGCGCAGCAACCGCCACGGTTTCCGCGCCCGCATGGCCACCAAGAACGGCCGCAAGATCCTGAATGCGCGCCGCGCCAAGGGTCGGACCAAGCTGAGCGCCTAAGGCGCTGGTCTTGTGACGTCTTTGAAACCGCCGCTGGCCCCCGAAATTGGCACCGACGCCAAGGGAACGCCAGCGGCGGTTTCCGTTTTGCCCCCCATTTTTCCCGCCGTCCTGACCAAACGCGCCGATTTCGTCCGCGCGTCGTCGGCCCGCCGCCAAGGCACCCCCGGCATCCACCTGCAAGGACGTGACCGGGGTGACGATGACGGGATCCGCGTCGGGTTCACCTGTTCGAAAAAGGTCGGCAACGCCGTCGCCCGCAACCGCGCCAAACGGCGTCTGCGCGAGGTGGCGCGGCTAGTCCTGCCGCTGCATGGCCGTCCCGGTTGGGATTACGTGCTGGTTGGCCGGGCCAACGTGACGGCGACCCGCGATTTCCGCCAGTTGCAGGCCGACCTGATCCGGGCGTTGGCGGCGGTCCACACATGACCCCGCTGGCGCATCTGGTCGCCCTGCCGGTCCGCGCCTATCGGCTGTTGTTCAGTCCGTGGGTCGGCCACGGCTGCCGTTATCAACCGACCTGCTCGGCCTATGCGCTGGAGGCGCTGGAAATGCACGGCGGCATCCGCGGCACCTGGCTCACGATCCGGCGGATCGGGCGCTGTCACCCGTGGGGCGGGTCAGGATATGATCCGGTGCCGGAGTCGGACCACGACCACTGATCAGGGTTTCGGCGCTGTCGTGTCCCAGCCGCCGATCCGGCGCAACCGATAGGGATCAGCCTTGACCATCGCATCGTCAATATCTGCGAGTTCAAGGCTGTTGTTGGCCAGCGACATCGCCATGATCTCGGCGACATCAATCGGTTCCTGGGCCCATCGGTCACGCACAAAGCTGCCCGGCTCTGCGATCTTTTCCAACTGATCCAAAAAGTCCGCGCCAAAGACAATTGCGCCGTCCAGATCGGTTGATTTCAGGCTGGCCCCGGTCAGGTCGGTGCCGATCAGTATGGCACCACGCAAAGTAGCCACGCTCAGATCGGCGCCTGCCAGACTGCATCGCAACAGAATGGCGCCGTCGAAATTGGCAGCCGACAGCCAGACGTCGGTGAATTGGGTGTCGGCAATCATCGCACCGCTGAAATCCGCCCCGGTCATGAAGGTCCGAAACGGCGCATCGGCGGCACGCAGCGGCGGTCTGACCCGATCGGCCTCAAGCGTTGAAAAATCACTGTCGCGGATATTCGCGCGCACAAAGCGGGCGTTTTCCAGGCGCGCACCGCCAAAATCGACTTCAGCCAGATAGCTGCCGGTAAAATCGGCATAGGGAAGCCGCACAGTCTGGGCGGTAAAGACCCCCATGTCGACCTCGGGCAACCAGGCATAGGACAGATCGAGCCCGGCCGTTGACAGGGTTTCCAGATTGCGCAGTCCGCCGGTCACCAGCACGTTCAGCAACTGACCGCGTTCCGGGCTGGCGGGCCGGTCGATCAGGCGGGTCGTGGTCAGCGGCTCCTGCCAGTCATAATAGGCCGCCATCCGGTCATAGGTGTCACCCAGATCGTCGCGGCGGCGCTGCATCGCAATGCGATTCGGGTCCGATGGATCACCCGCCCGCATGCCGGAATCAAGAAACCGATAGGGCTTCAGGGCGCGACTGATCGATCCGATCCGCAGCACCAGCGCCCGGTTCAGATCGGTCGTGTCCAGAGTGTTGATCGTGTTCATCGCCTGCCCGGCCATCGTCACGTCGGCAACCGCGCCCAGCGCCGCAGCGATCTGGGTGATCTCGACCGCAAGGGCGCTGTTGCGCGCGGCCTCGGCCAGTTCGACCTGTTGATCCAGCAAGACCGTCTGTTCGACGATCCGCCCGTTTTGTTCGCGCAGCAGGTCAGATTGCACCGCGATCAGCTGATTCTGCTTGAACAGCAGGGCCGTCCCCGCCAGCGCCGCCATCGCAGCAATCAGCGCCGTCAGGGCGGCAATCACCCAACGGCGCACCGATATCCACACATAGCGGGCCAGCACCAGCGTCACCAGATCGCGGGCGGCGGCGGTAGCGCCGGTCGGATCGCGCTCAATCGCGCGTTCCGCGATCCGGCTCAACGGATCGGCAAAATGTTCGACATGCGCCTCGGCCACGCCGAACAACCGCCGGGTCAGCGGGCGGCGGGCAAGGACGGCAAGGATGCCGATCAGCCCGACAACAAACACTGCCGCCAGAAAGACGGTGACGATCAGCCCGGCGCTGTTCTCCAGAAATCCAAGGCCGCTGAACGCAATCAGAAATCCGGCCGCAGTCCCAAAGCCGAAAATCAAAAGCCCAAAGCCAAGCGGTGCGCCGGATTTCAAGGTTGGCGTGGCGGGTTTGTCCTCGGCCATGATTGCCCTGTCGCTGGTCGGGCCAATTTTGCAGGAACCGGCGGTTCAGGCAATCCGTTTCGGCTGGCCCCGCTAGTTCAGCTTTTCAAAGCTGATGCTGACATCGCCAATTTCGAGCCCATACCGCTGCATTTAGGCGCGGTTGAACAGACGGCCCCCTGCCCGGAACGGATTGATCTTTGCAGGGCGCAGGTGTTCTGGCATATCCGGCCCATGCTGGACGACGCCGACGATATTCACCCGCTGTTTTACGGGGCTCCCAAAACAGCCGCCTTTCGCAAGTTGCGCAAGCGGCTGGTGCAGGACGTGCGCCAGGCCATCGACCAATACGGGATGATTGAACCCGGTGCCAGGTGGCTGGTCTGCCTGTCTGGTGGCAAAGACAGCTATACCCTGCTGGCCATTCTGTTCGAGCTGAAATGGCGCGGCCTGCTGCCCGTCGATCTGCTCGCCTGCAATCTGGATCAGGGTCAACCGGGGTTTCCGGCGACCGTCCTGCCCGAATTCCTGACCCGGATGGGCGTCGAAAACCGGATCGAATATCAGGACACCTATTCCATCGTCATGGACAAAGTGCCGGCGGGGCGGACCATGTGTGCGCTATGTTCGCGACTGCGGCGTGGGAATCTGTATCGCGTGGCACGCGAAGAAGGCTGTTCAGCGGTCGTGCTGGGGCATCACCGTGACGACATTCTTGAAACCTTTATGATGAACCTGTTTCACGGCGGGCGGCTGGCAACGATGCCGCCAAAACTGTTGAACGAGGACGGCGATCTGTTCGTCTATCGCCCCCTTGCCCATGTGGCCGAGGCTGATTGCGATGCTTTCGCCCGCGCGATGAACTATCCGATCATCCCGTGCGATCTGTGCGGCAGTCAGGACGGGCTGCAACGCCAGCAAATCAAACAAATGCTGGATGGTTGGGAGAAAAACAGCCCCGGACGGCGGCAGGTGATGTTTCGGGCCCTGACGAACGCGCGGCCGTCGCACCTGCTCGATCCAAATCTGTTCGACTTTCAGGGGTTGACGCGACGCACGGGGATTAAAGAAAAATCTGTGGATATTCCCGATTTCCGTTAACCGCGTCGTTAGAAAGTTCACCTTATGGTCGCCCGTGAAACGCTGTTTGATCCCGTTTTGTTCCGGGTCAGATTGCCCCCCTTTGCGGAAAGCGACTGCCATGCGCACGCCTGCCTTCGTTCTGGCGATGTCCCCTGTTCTGATCCTGCTGCGGCGGGCGCGACGGCCGTGGCTGCTGGGGCTGCTGCCGCTGGTTCTGGTTAGTGGCTGGGGTTTTGGTGGCAGTATCGGGCTTTATGGTATGGCCATCGGATTTCCCATGGTTCTGGCGATGGCATTGCCATCGCAGGCGGTCTGGAACGGCTGGGCGGTCGATACCGTGACCGGGCTGGTCCAACGCGACGGGATCGTCGATGCGCTGAACAATTCGCTGCGGCTGGCCACCCGGCGCGGCCATCTGACCGGGGCGCTGGTTCTGGAAATCGACAAGTTCCGGGCCTTCGAGGTGCGCCATGACCGCGCCGACATCGAACGCCTGCTGTATATTATCGGCGAACGGCTGAGGCGGACGCTGCGCGATTACGATGTCGCGGCCCGACTCGAAGGGGGAACGTTCGCGGCAGCGCTCTCACCGGCTTTGCGCCTCGATCTCGAGGCAGTGATCCAGCTTGCGGCGCGCCTCCAACAGGTAATCGCCGAACCGATCTCGCTTGACGGATCAGACCTGCATCTGACCGCGTCGGTCGGCTTTAGTCTGGCCGACCGGGTCGGCAACCCGACGGGGGCCGGATTGCTGCAAACCGCGACGACCGCCTTGATCGAGGCGCAGCGCAGCGGCCCCGGCGCGATCCGCAGCTATTCGGATGCGATGAACACGCGGGTTCTGGTCCGCAATGAACTTTGCGACGACGTGGCGCATGCGCTGGACCGCGGCGAGATTCGGGCGTTTTTCCAACCACAGGTATCAACCAGAACCGGCGCGATTACCGGCTTCGAAACGCTGGCGCGCTGGATGCACCCCAAACGCGGACTGATCCCGCCGATCGAATTTCTGCCCGCACTGGCACAATGCGGCCTGATGGGTCGTCTGGGCGAGATCATGGTCCAGGAGGCGCTGACTGCGATGCGCCGCTGGAACGATGCCGGCCTTGCCGTACCCCGCGTCGCCGTCAACTTTTCCAAAGAAGAACTGGGCGATCCGCGGCTGATCGAACGGATCAACTGGGAACTTGACCGATTCGATCTGACGGGCGACCGGCTGGGCATCGAAGTTTTGGAAACCGTTGTGGCGCACGCGGGCGAAGATCAGATCCTGCGCAATTTGGCGGGTCTGTCGGCGCTGGGTTGCAGCCTTGATCTGGACGATTTCGGCACCGGCCATGCGTCGATCACCACGATCCGACGGTTTTCGATCGAACGGATCAAGATCGACCGTTCGTTCGTGACCAAAATCGACGCCGATCCTGAACAGCAGAAAATGGTCGCGGCAATTCTGACGATGGCGGAAAAGCTGGGGCTGGATACACTGGCCGAAGGGGTTGAAACCTCGGCTGAACGGGCGATGCTGGCCAGTCTGGGCTGCGGACATATCCAGGGCTTTGGCGTCGCCCGCCCAATGGCAGGGGCAGAAACTGATAACTGGATCGCGGCATATCTGGCGCGGCAATCCGGCGTCGTGCCGTTGCGCCGCGCGGTTTGAACAGACGGTAACAGGATACGGCCGGTTCTGGGTGTTTCCACCGTCCCGCTCGCGGCAATCGGTCAGCAGCGCCCGGGCCATGCGATGTCGGCGCAGATCCGGACCCCGAATACGATAGCAGGTGCCGCGACGGAGTTTGCGGTCAAAAACCCCAAAACCGCTTGACCTTTCAGCCCCCGGACTGTTGAACGACCCATAGCTTTTCAGACAGCGGCATGGGTCAGTCTTATGGACAATCAGAACAAAAATCTCATCCTTGCCACGGCGCTCAGTCTGGTGGTCATCATCGTCTGGAGCTTGTTTTTCGCAAGCCCCCCGCCAACGCCGACACCGACCGATCCAACCACTACGGCCGCCACCGACACGACCGGCACGCCCGCGCCCGCCGTTCCCGACGCCGGCACCCCGGTCGGCGAAACCGACACGACCGCCAGTGCCGAAGACCTGAACGCGGCGCCGCGCGTGCCCATCGCCACCGACAACTTTGCCGGCTCGATCTCGCTTTTGGGCGGGCGGATCGACGATCTGTCGCTGACCCGCTACCGCGAAACCATCGAACCGGACTCGGCCCAGGTTCAGCTGTTGCAGCCTGTCGGGCAGCCCGACGCCTATTTCGCCCTGTTCGGCTGGACCGGAACCGATGGCGTCGCCGCCGATGCGGTGCCGGGGCCGGATACCCTGTGGTCGCTGGAAAGCGGCGACATTCTGACCACCACCACCCCGGTGACGCTGGCATGGGACAACGGCGCCGGCTTGACGTTCCGCACTGAAATCTCGGTCGACGACAAATTCATGTTCAGCTTTGCCCAGTCGGTCGAAAACGCGACCGGCACGCCTGTGGCTCTGCGCCCCTACGGGTTGATCCGCCGCCACGGCGAACCCAGCAACCTGCGCAAGTTCTTTATCCTGCACGAAGGTCTGGTGCGGATGTCCGACAGCACGCTGGACGAAACCAAATACAAGGCGATCGCCAAATACGATCTTGACCCCCGCGAAGGCACCCCGGCAGCCCGCGTCGATGTCAGCACGAACGGCTGGATCGGCTATACCGACCATTACTGGATGACCACGCTGATCCCGGCGCAGGGCACGCCGTTCCGGTCGGTGTCGAAATACTATACCTCGCGTGACCTTTATCAGGCCGAGGCGGTGATGGAGCCGCAGACCATCGCCCCCGGCGCGAGCGCCAGTGTCACCACCCGCCTGTTCGCCGGAGCCAAGGAATGGGAGGCGATCCGCGAATACCAGAACGACGAAGGCGTCACTGGTTTCCTTGATTCGATCGACTGGGGCTGGTTCTTTTTCCTGACCAAGCCGATCTTTGCCCTGCTGCACTGGCTGAACGGAATCATCGGCAACATGGGTTGGTCGATCATCGCGCTGACCTTTATCCTCAAGGCGCTGGTGCTGCCGCTGGCTTACAAGTCCTATGTCTCGATGGCCAAGATGAAGGAACTTCAGCCCGAAATGGAAAAGCTGAAGGAACGTGCCGGCGACGACAAGATGGCGATGCAAAAAGGGATGATGGCGCTGTATAAGGAAAACAAGGTCAACCCGGCCTCGGGTTGTCTGCCGATCCTGATCCAGATCCCGATTTTCTTTAGTCTTTACAAGGTCATCTTTGTCACCCTCGAACTGCGCCATGCGCCGTGGTTTGGCTGGATTCGTGACCTGAGCGCGCCCGATCCGTCCAGTATCCTGAACCTGTTTGGCCTGCTGCCCTGGGCAACGCCGGAACCGGGCAGCGCCCTGTTCATCCTTAGCCTTGGGGTCATGCCGATCATCCTGGGCATTTCCATGTGGTTGCAGCAAAAGCTGAACCCGGCCCCGACGGACGCCACGCAAAAGATGATCTTTGCGTGGATGCCGTGGATTTTCATGTTCATGTTGGGGTCGTTCGCGTCGGGCCTGGTGCTCTATTGGATCACCAACAACACGATCACCTTTCTGCAACAATACGCCATCATGCGCAGCCACGGGCACAAACCCGACTTGTTCGGCAACATCACCGGCGGCTTTCGGCGCAAATCGGCAGTCGGGGCGCCCACTGCACCGCCTTCGAAACCGGCCAACAAGCCGGGCAAACCGGGCCGCAAGTAATGGCAACCGTCGCCAATCTGTGGCGGCACCCGATCAAGAGCCACGGACGCGAGGCGCTTGATTCCATCACGCTGAGTGCCGGACAGACGATCCCGTGGGATCGGCACTGGGCGGTGACCCATGCGACGACCAAGTTCGACCCCGCCGCGCCGGAATGGGTCAGCAGCCGCAACTTTATGATCGCGACGCTGACGCCCGGCCTTGCCGGGCTTTGGGCGCAGTTCGATGCGCAGACTGGGATGCTGACCTTGCGTCACACCGATCTGGGCAGGCTGAGCTTTGCGCCCGATGATCCCGCTGACACACCCCGGTTTCTGGCGTGGATCGCGCCGCTGTGTCCGCCCGACCGGCCGCAACCGACCGCTATCGTACGGGCACCGGGCCGGGGCATGACCGACACGCCGTTCCCCTCGGTCTCGATTATGAACACCGCATCGCACCGCGATTTCGAGGCGCGTGCCGGCGCGTCGGTCGACATCGAACGCTGGCGCGGCAACATCTGGCTGGACGGTCTGGACCCTTGGGTCGAACGGGATTGGATTGGGCAGAACGTGCAGATTGGCGGCGCGATCCTCGCAGTGCGCGAACCTGTCAAACGCTGTGCCCACACCGCCGCAAATCCGCATACCGGCCAGCGTGACATGGACCCGCCCACGATGCTGCGCCAATTTTACGGCCACGGTGATTTCGGGGTTTACGGCGAAGTCGTGCAAGGTGGTGCGGTGCGGCTAGGCGACATGGCAAAGGTGATCTGATGCAACTGACCTTCCCCGAGGCCGAGGCCCCCGACGACGACGCCCGCGAGGCGGGTCGCCTGCTGTTCGCTGGCGAAACCCAGTTTCTCAAGGGCGTCGTGGCGATGGACGGGATGCCCCCGGCGGACCGGATCGAGGTCTGCTTTGCGGGCCGGTCCAACGTCGGAAAATCGTCGCTGATCAATGCGCTGACCGGGCGCAAGGGGCTGGCGCGGGCGTCCAACACGCCGGGGCGCACGCAAGAGATCAACTTTTTCACCTGTGCCGACAGCCATTATCTGGTCGATTTGCCCGGCTACGGGTTCGCCAACGCGCCACTGGCGGTGGTGGAAAAGTGGCAGCGTCTGCTGCGCCAGTACCTGTCGGGCCGCCCGACCCTGCGCCGGGTCTTTGTGCTGATCGACGGGCGACACGGCGCAAAAGAGGTGGACGAGGAAATCATGACGCTGCTGGATCGTTCCGCCGTCACCTTTCAGGCGGTGCTGACCAAGGTCGACAAGGTCAAGGGTGTTGACCGCGACGCAGTGCTGGAACGGACCCGCGCCGCGCTGACCCGGCACCCGGCGGCCTTTCCCGAGATCGTGCTGACCAGCGCCGACAATGGTGACGGGATCGAAACGCTCCGCGCTGTCATCGCCGCCATCGACTAAGCCCCGGAGAGAGCAATGAGGAAACAACAGATGAACCGCGACTGGATCGCCACCGCCCGCACCCTGTCCGAGGCGCTGCCATATCTGCAACGCTACAGCGGCGCCGTCGTCGTGGTGAAATTCGGTGGCAATGCGATGGGCGATCAGGATGCGATGGCCGAATTCGCCCGCGACATCGTGCTGATGAAACAGGTCGGCATGAATCCCGTCGTGGTGCATGGCGGCGGGCCGATGATCAATGCGATGCTGGACAAGCTGGGGATCAAATCGACCTTTGTGCGCGGCAAACGGGTGACCGATCAGGCCACCGTCGAGGTCGTCGAGATGGTGCTGACCGGGCTGGTCAACAAACGCATCGTGCAGGCTATCATGGACGAAGGCGGTCGCGCCGTGGGACTGTCGGGCAAGGACGACGATCTGATGGTGGCCGTCGCGGACGACCCGGAATTGGGCTTTGTCGGTCGCCCGGTGGAAATGAACGTGCAAGTGCTGCGCGATCTTTATGGGGCGGGCATCATTCCGGTGGTCGCGCCCGTGGCGACAGGGATGGACCCGAACGAGACGTTCAATGTCAACGGCGACACTGCCGCGGGGGCGATTGCCGGGGCGCTCAAGGCCGACCGCCTGCTGCTGCTGACTGATGTCCCCGGCGTCAAGGATGCGACGGGCGAGGTTGTGACCCAACTGACCCCCGAACAGGTCCGCGCGATGATCGCCGATGGCACAATCGCCGGCGGCATGATCCCGAAAACCGAAACCGCGCTCAAGGCAATCGAGGAGGGCGTCCGCGCTGTCGTCATCCTTGACGGGCGGTTGCCCAACGCCAGCTTGCTCGAGCTCTTTACAGAACACGGGGCCGGGTCGATCATCCGTTCGACGGAAAGCCGGGTAAAGCCACGCAACGGATGATTGCCCAGTCGGAAATAGATGGCCTGTGCAGGCCGCATGGGCTCATGGTTGCGGGGGTCTTGGCCACACGCGCGGGTGACGGATTTGCCCCTAGGCTACAGTCTATCGTGCTGATTTCGCCCGACGAACCCCGGTTCTGGCCGCTGTTTCAAGCCTCGCCCGAGGCGGGCGACGATGGCCACGATCCGCTGGATCGTTGGTCGAAACGGGTCATCGGCACGATTGATGTGGCCTTGGGCGGAGTCGCGGTATTTCCGTCCGACGGGCCGCCCTATCATCCGTTTCAACAATGGGCAGGCCGGTCAGGCCGGGCGTTCGTCTCGCCGGTGGGTTTGCTGGTGCATGAAACCGCGGGGCTGTTCATTTCCTATCGCGGGGCGATCGCCCTGCCCTTTCGCGTCGAGCAGCCCGCGCTGCCTGCGGCGCCACCCTGCGACGGCTGTGCGCGCCCCTGCGTTTCGGCCTGCCCGGTTGGCGCGCTGACCGACGCCGGCTATGACGTGGCGGCGTGCAAATTGCATCTGGAGATGCCTGCCGGGGCCGACTGCCAATCCGGCGGCTGTCTGGTGCGCCGGGCCTGTCCGGTGGGGCAAAACCGTCGCCCGGCGGTGCAATCTGCGTTCCACATGAACGCGTTCCACCCGGTATGACCCTGCGCCTGATCCTGATCCGGCACGCCAAATCCAGTTGGGATAATCCTGCTGGCGACGATCACGCGCGGGTGCTGAATAACCGGGGCCGCGCCTCGGCGACGGCGGTGGCGGGATGGCTGGCCGACAAGGGCTATCTGCCGGGGCAGGTGTTTTGTTCAGATGCGACGCGCACGCATGAAACACTGGGGCTGATCCTGCCGGTCTGGCCCGACGCGCAGGTCGCCTATCGGCACGATCTTTACCATGCGTCACCGGACCGGATGTTGATGGTGCTTCATTGGGCAACCGCGCCCGTCGTCGCACTGATCGGGCACAATCCGGGGGCAGCAATGCTGGCCAGCGGGTTGGTGGCCAGACTGCCCGCCCACCCCCGCTTTGCGGATTTTCCGACCTGCGCGGTGGCGGTCATCGACTTTGACGGTGCTGAATGGGAAACGGCGCAACCCGGTCAGGGCCGCGCCGTCGATTTCGTGGTGCCGCGCGACCTGATCGGCGGCACCGCCGATTAACGCCGAATGACTTTCAATTGAATCTCAATTCGCCCCAAGATTGGGCGATTTGCGATATTACTGTTTCAATCAAAAGTCATTCCACGCTAGTGCCCCAAGATCTGGCTGAGGAACAGCTTGGTGCGGTCCGACTGTGGATTGTTGAAAAACTCTTTGGGTTCGTTCTGTTCGACGATCTGGCCCTGATCCATGAATATGACGCGGTTCGCCACAGCTTGGGCAAAGCCCATTTCGTGGGTGACGCACAACATTGTCATGCCTTCTTCGGCGAGCTCGATCATCGTGTCGAGCACCTCTTTGATCATCTCGGGGTCCAGCGCCGATGTCGGTTCGTCGAACAGCATAATGCGCGGTTTCATGCACAGGCTGCGGGCAATGGCGACGCGCTGTTGCTGGCCACCTGACAGCTGACCGGGGTATTTGTCGGCCTGTTCGGGGATTTTGACCTTTTCCAGAAAGTGCATGGCGATTTCTTCGGCCTGCTTTTTCGGAGTCTTGCGGACCCAGATCGGCGCGAGGGTGCAGTTTTCTAGGATGGTCAGATGCGGGAACAGGTTGAAATGCTGGAACACCATTCCGACCTCGCGGCGGATCTTGTCGATGTTCTTGAGATCGCCGGTCAGTTCGATTCCATCGACCAGAATGGTCCCCTGCTGGTGTTCCTCGAGTCGGTTGATGCAGCGGATCAGCGTCGATTTGCCCGACCCGGAGGGGCCGCAGACGACGATCCGTTCGCCCCGGTTGACCGTCAGGTTGATGTCGCGCAGGACGTGGAACGTACCGTACCATTTGTTCATGCCGCTGATCTGAATCGCGACCTCGTCGGAAACTTGCATCTTGGTTACGTCGATGGGGCGGTCGGTGGCGGTATCTGTCATGATCGGATTCCCTAGCGGTGTTCACGCTGGAGTTTCTTCTCCAGGTAAAGTGAATAACGGCCCATGCTGAAGCAGGCGACAAAGAACATCAGGGCGATGAAGGCGTAAAGTTCCCAGTAGATGCCGTTCCAGTCGGTGCTGGCGCGGATCGAATTGGTCAGGCCCAGCGGGTCAAGCAACCCGATAAACACGACCAGCGTGGTATCCTTGAACAGTCCGATAAAGGTGTTCACGATACCGGGGATCGAGATCTTGAGGGCCTGTGGCAAGATGATCAGCTGCATCGACTGCCAATAGTTCAGGCCGAGTGAATCAGCACCTTCGTACTGCCCCTTGGGCAAGGCAGCGAGGCCACCGCGCACGACTTCGGCGATATAGGCCGACGCGAATAGCGTCACCATGATGATCACCCGCAGCATCAGGTCAAAGTTGGTGCCCGGCGGCAGAAAGTAGTTCAACAGCAGTGACGCGGTGAACAGCCAGACGATCAGCGGCACGCCGCGGATAATCTCGATGAATGACGTGGACAACCATTTGACGATCATCATGTCCGACTGACGGCCCAGCGCCAGCAGGATGCCCAGCGGCAGCGACAGGACGATACCGGCGATGCCGATGATGACCGACAGGGTAAAACCACCGAATTGCTTGGATTGGATGGCCCGGATGCCGATCGGCAGGATGTCTTGAAGCGTCCCAGCGATGGGACCGGCTAGGAACAGCCAGAACAGGACCGGCAGGATGATCGCGCCGATGGTTCCGGCCAACGAACCGATAACTGGCGACAGGAACCTGACCGATGCCCAGCTGACGACGAACCCCAGAGCGACGACGACCGGCCCCCAGATCGAACCGCCCCAAAGCAGGAAGAACAGGACGAACGGCAGCACTAAGGTGCCGATCAGCAATTTGCGCGGCAGGCTGGCGAAAAGGATTGGCAAGATGCCGACGATGAACAGGACAAGTGCTGCAACCGGCCGCCAGTATTGGCTGCTGGGGTAGAACCCGAACAGCAACTGCTGCCAACGGTCGGTGATCACCGCGAAACAGGCAGCCGACGCATCGGGGCCGACCGCCGCATCGCGAATCGCGCGACATTCTGTCAGCGATTCAGCGACCCAGATCGAATTGGCGAACCACGGATAGATATGGCTGACGATGAACCAGACGAACCAGATCGACACCAGCGTCAGGGTGATGTTCAGCGGGCCAGAAAATAAATTCTCGCGGACCCATTTGATCGCCCCGGACTGACCCACAGGCGGCGACGCCTGCGGCAGCATCGTTTCGCGGACATACAGGACGGTCTGTGCATGCGTGTCGGACATCCTAGCGCTCCTTCAACTTCGTGCTGTTGTTGTAAAGGTTCATCACGAACGAAATCGCGAGGCTGAGGGCGAGATAGAACAATCCTAGCAGCAGCATGCATTCCAGCGCCCTGCCCGTCTGGTTCAGGGTGATCCCGCCCAGAGTCGCCCGCACATCCGGGTACCCGACGGCGATGGCCAGCGACGAGTTTTTGGTCAGGTTCAGGAATTGCGAAATCAGCGGCGGGATGATGACCCGCATCGCCTGGGGCAGGATGACAAGGTTCATCGTCCGGTTCGGGCGCATGCCCAAGGCAAACGCCGCCTCGGTCTGGCCCTTGGACACAGCCAGGATGCCGGCCCGGACAATCTCGGCGATGAACGCCCCAGTATAAAGCGACAGGGCGACCCACAGCGCGACCAGCGGGTTGCTGATCTGGATGCCGCCACGGAAATTGAACCCGCCCAGTTCGGGATAGGACAAGGTGATCCAAGGGTTCCAGTTCGACACCGTTTCGGCGGCGTCGGCAGCGACAGCCTGCCCCCCGAACAGCAGAGGCGAGCCGCCAATATAGGGCCACAGAAGTTCCGAAAACACCCACGCCGCGGCCAGTGCCGCAACGACGCCCAGAAACTTGCCGACTTCGCCTGCGACGGATTTGGTCACGGCTTGATAGGCCAGCACGATCAGCGCGACCAAAATCGCCAGTCCGACCAGATGCAGCAGGCCCAGCCAGAAATTCGCGGTCAGCAGATAGACCGTGATGACCGGCAAGAACGCGATGGCCAGCGCGGGCCACAGCATCGGCAGCAGCCGACCAGTATCAAACAGAACCTTTTTCGCATAATGCCGGTACGCCAGTGCCCCGATGATCGAAACGATGAAAAGCGTGACCAGTATCCACGACCCCGGGCCCCAGACTGGTGCCGGAATATAGATACCGCGGTTGGTGATGGCGACTGTGCCGTCAAGGATTTTCGAGGCCGTGCCGCCGTCGCGAAAATCGGCCGGTCTGGGTGTGCTCTCCGTCATCACAGCGAAAACCAACAGGATCCACAGCAGCAACGGGACGTTGCGGAACCCTTCGACGTAGACCGCCATCAGGCGTGACACGACCCAGTTCTTGGACAGGCGCAAAACCCCTGCGATCACACCGATCACGGTGGCCGTGACGCAACCCATCGCGGCGATTAACAGCGTATTATAGATGCCGACAAGGGCAGCGCGGCCATTCGACATGCTGCTGTCATAGGCAATCAGCGACTGGCTGATGTCATAGCCCGCACGGGTCGACAGAAAACCGAAATCCGGGGCAAGGCCCAATGCATCAAGGTTGGCCAGCAGGTTATCGATCAGCCACCAGATGCCCAAAAGCACCAACAGCAGGGTGAGGACCTGAATGGTCAGGGCACGATAACGGGTGTCATAGATCAGCTGCGACAGCTGAAACGACGCCTTTGGCGCTTCGGTAACGGTCATATCTAGCTCCCCGGGGTTCCCTGCCGACCAGTCTCATGCCCCGGTTGACCGGGTGCGCTGGCAGCTTTGGAATTATCGTGCGTCAGTCGGTGGAAAAGGGGCGCGGACTTTTGCCCGCGCCCCCCTTTGGTCAGATCAACGGAACGGCGGCGAATATTGCAGGCCGCCCTCGGTCCACTGCGCGTTCAGACCACGCGCCAGACCGATCGGGGTGTTCTCGCCGATGTTGTTTTCAAAGATCTCGCCATAGTTGCCACCGGCAGCGATCGCGTTCATCGCCCAGGATTTGTCCAGACCGATCATCGCGCCCAGATCACCCTCGGTGCCCAAAAGGCGGTTCACTTCGGGGTTGTTGGTCGGTGCGGCGGCCAGTTCGGCGATGTTGGCCGAGGTGACGCCGTATTCTTCGGCTGCAACCAGCGCAAAGAACGACCAGCGCACGATATCGGCCCAGTCGTTGTCGCCGTGACGGACCAACGGGCCCAGCGGCTCTTTCGAGATGATTTCCGGCAGCAGGACGTGGTCGCCCGGATTTTCGAACGTCGCACGGGTGGCCGCAAGGCCGGATGCGTCGGTGGTATAGGCGTCGCAGGCACCTGCAAGATACTGCTGCTGGCCTTCGGCGTTGGTCTGGATCGGCACCGGCTGATAGGTGATGTTGTTGGCGCGGAAGAAGTCGGCCAGGTTCAGCTCGGTCGTGGTGCCGGTCTGGATGCAAACGGTCGCGCCGTCCAGATCCTTGGCCGACGAAACGCCCAGTGCGGTCGGGACAAGAAAGCCCTGACCGTCATAGTAGTTGACGCCGACGAAATCGAATTTCAGGTCGGTGTCGCGGCTGAAGGTCCAGGTCGTGTTCCGGGCCAGCATATCAATTTCGCCCGACGACAGGGCGGTAAAGCGGGTTTCGCCAGTGGTCGGGACGAATTCGACCTTGGTGCCATCACCAAAGATCGCGGCGGCGACTGCGCGGCAGATCGCGACGTCGAACCCTTCCCAGACGCCATTGGCATCGGGTGCGGCAAATCCGGGCAGACCAGTGGTCACGCCACAGTTCAGCACGCCACGTGCCTTGACGTCATCAAGTGTGTTCGCGGCGGCGGCACCGGCGGCCAAACCTGCAACGGTCAGCGCGCCGAACAATACGGATGTTTTCATTCTTACCTCTTCCTGAGTGTGTCCCCGGCCGGATCTTTGGCAGGGCAGCTTATTCTTTTCCGTCACGTTGGACGGGGGCGATACGCGGAGGGTGAGTTTCCCCCGGCGCGTTAAGAGTGGGCGGATTCATCAGGTAAGGTCAAGGGGCGCGTCACAAAAACCGATGGTCAATCGCGGGTCAATCGCCCGCCGGACCATCAAATCGCAGACGAATGACCTGCAATCAATCTGGTTTGACCAGATGATAAAAGCGGCAGGCGGTCAGGAACGCTTGTTTTTTCAGTGCCGCATTGGCAGATGCCTCGTCGTCCTCGCCCCAGATCGTGGTCTGCCAATCCTCGTCGATCCGTGCGATGCGCCATCCTGCATCGGGATCGGTATGGCGCAATGCAACTGCGAAACCGACGATCAGCGACCCCGTCAGGCCGACCAGATCGTGAAACCCCGCCAGCGCAAAATGGTCCATCGCATGTACCAAGGTGCGCAACCGTCCAAGGCTGGCCACGGGTTGGGCCACCGGCATCACGCCCGTCGTCACGTGCAAAGGCGCATCCAGCGCCTGCGCCGCCCAGACCAGCAGCGGATTCCACGCCGCGTTCTGCGCCGCGATCAACCCCTCCGGCCCGTCTGCCCGATAACACAGCAGATCGCTGCCGCCATAATCCGCCAGCAAATCCGCGACCGCGTTTTTCTGCGGCGCGACCTTGTCGATCGCCGAATTGGCGGTGCGGGTCGCAGGCATCGTTCTGGGATCGATCTGGTCAGTCTGCGCCTCCCATTCGGCGGCGATCCACGTCGCCAGCCGGTGTGACGGCACCACCAGCGGCGCCTTGAACGGCGTCATCAGCAGCCGTTTGTCCAGCGAAACGCCGAATCCATCGCCGGCTTTGACAACATGCGCCTTGTCCCAGAATCGTTTAGCTTTCCAATCGGTCATCCCAGCACCTTGTCGAGTGTGGCGGTCAGGTCGGCAAAGCTGTCGATCAGGGCATCGGCGCGCAGGTCGGCGGCGGCATGATAGCCCCAGCCGACCCCGATGGTTTTCACCCCGGCAGCGCGGCCCATGTCGATGTCATAGGTGGTATCGCCGATCATCACCGCCCTATCGGCGCCGACCCCAGATTCCGCCAGCGCCGCACGGATCATCGCCGGATGCGGCTTTGAGGGGTGATCGTCCGCTGTCTGCCGGCTGGCAAAGAACCCAGCCAGATCATGGCGTTCAATCATCTTGTCCAGCCCGCGCCGCGACTTGCCCGTAGCCACCGCCAGCAGCGTGTCGGGCTGGGCACGCAGCAGGTGCAGGGCGTCAAGCGCACCGGGATAGAGGGGGCTCATCTCGGCCTGATCCGGCCCGCGCAGATGGTTGAACGCGTCCTTGTAGGCCTGCACCATCCGGGTCCGCCGGGGCGCATCCGTGTCAGGCAGCAACCGCGCGAACGCCTCGGCCAGCGACAGCCCGACGATGGACAGGATCACAGGTTGCGCAGGCAGGACAATGTTTTCGCTGGCAAAGGACGCCGCCATCGCGCCCATAATCTCGGTCTGGCTATCGAGCAGCGTGCCATCGACGTCGAAAATGACCAGCCGCAGGTCAGACACCGTTTCGGTGCCCGAGTCAGGCTTCTGGCTTGTTGAAGGGATCGACCGTGGCATGTTTGACGTCCCAACCGAC
>JBBQHC010000032.1:0-24214 GCA_038323615.1 Rhodobacterales bacterium
GATCTTCACGCCACGGTACGCGCGGGGACAGGCAAGGGGGCCGCCCGCCAAGCTCGCCGTAATGGCGACGTACCTGGCATCATCTATGGCGGCGGCGTCGATCCGTTGCCGATCAACATCCCCTTCAACTATCTGCTGACCCGTCTGCGGCAGGGCCGGTTTCTGGCGACCCTGTTCAACATCAAGGTCGAGGGCGAGCCCGATGCCCACGTGATCTGCCGGACCGTGCAGCGCGATGTGGTCAAGGATCTGCCGATCCACATCGACTTCATGCGCCTGACGGATTCAAGCCGGGTCGATATGTTCCTGCCGGTCGAATTCATCAACCATGAAAAATCGCCGGGGATCAAACGCGGTGGCGTTCTGGTCGTCGTGCGGTCCGAAGTCGAATTCAACGTTCGCGCCGACAGCATCCCGGAACACATCATCGTCGATCTGGACGGCACCGACTTTGGCGATGTCATCCACATTTCGAACGTGGCGCTGCCCGAAGGCGTCAAGCCGGTCATCGACCGTGATTTCGTCATCGCCAACATCTCGGCCCCGACAGTCATGCTGGCGGACGACGAAGACGAGGACGCCGCAGAGGCGGACGAAGTCGCCGTGGTTGGTAAAGAAGACGACGACGACAAGTAGTCCGGCCTGCCGGAACACGACCATGCGCGGGGCCTGCGGGCCCCGTTTGCATGTCTGGCATCCGGCGTGGCGCGAGGTTAGGTTCACCGCATGAAACTGATCATCGGTCTGGGCAATCCGGGCGCAAAATACAGCGGCAACCGCCACAACATCGGCTATAGGGCCGTTGACCGGATCGCTGCCGATCACGGGTTCACGCCGTGGCGGGCCAAATTTCAGGGCCAGCTGGCCGAGGGACGGCTGGGCGGCGACAAGGCCCTGCTGCTGTAACCCGAAACCTTCATGAACCTGTCGGGTCAGTCGGTCGCCGCCGCCCTGCAATTCTACAAACTGACTCCCGCCGACCTGATCGTCATTCATGACGAGCTGGATCTGGCGCCCGGCAAGGCCCGGATGAAACAGGGCGGCGGCCACGCCGGGCACAACGGGCTGCGGTCGATCCACGGCCATCTTGGCGACGCCTATACGCGGGTTCGTCTGGGCATCGGCCATCCGGGGCACAAGGACCGGGTTGCCGATTATGTGCTGCACGATTTCGCCAAGGCCGATCAGGACTGGCTGGACGACCTGCTGCGCGGCATCAGCGACGGGGCCGATGATCTGGCGGCGGGGGCGGGCGACAAGTTCATGAGTGCGGTGGCGTTGCGGACGGTGCCGCCGCGGTCATCCGAAAAACCCCAAGCCCCCGCCGCGCCGCTATCCGAGGAGCCGCCTTCCGAGGATCTGCGCAATCCGCTGCAAAAACTGATGGATCGCTTCAAGTGACGGGCTTTCCAAGGTGACTGGCTTTCAAAGTTGACGGGCTTGCCAAGATGACGGGCCGCCTGCGCGCCGCCTTGCGCGATCAGGCAAGCAATTGCGCCGCACTCGATTCGCCTTTCATGGAACGGCTTTGCATTCTGCTAGCCGACCGGCTGAACCCCGGCACGCCGCTGACCGACCGGCTGTTCGACTGGCCCGGCGACCTTGGCCCCCGTGCCGATTCCGTGCCGCTGCGCCTTGCCGGGGCGCTGCACGCCCTGCGCCTGCAAGACCTTGCAGGATTGGTCGCCGTCTATCCGCCGCATACCTCAGACGACGCGACCCTATGGGCGGCCATCGACCATGCATTGACCCAAGAGGCCGCGTTCATCGACGCCTTTATCAACAGCCCGCCGCAAACCAACGAGGTGCGCCGCGCCGCCACCCTGATCGCCGTCAGCCATTGGCTGACCGACAGCTACGGCCTGCCGATGCGGGTGTCCGAACTGGGCGCGAGTGCCGGGCTGAACCTGATGTTCGACCGCTTTGCGCTGGACCTTGGCGTGACGCAGCGGGGGCGGCAAAACCCCGTCTTGACCCTTAAACCCGACTGGACCGGGCCGCCGCCGCCCGCCACGCCACCCCGGATCACCGAACGACGGGGCGTCGATCTGAACCCGCTGGCCTGTGACGACCCCCGCCTTCTGGCCTACCTTTGGCCCGATCAGCCGGACCGGCTGCGCCTGACCCGCGCCGCCATCGCCGCCGCGACGGCCCCGGTGGACCGGGGCGATGCCATCGACTGGCTGGAACCCCGCCTGCCGCACCAACTTGGCCAACTGCATCTGATCTATTCCACGATCGCGTGGCAGTATTTCCCGCAAGCCACGCAAGACCGGGGACGCGCCCTGATCCAAGCTGCCGGGGCCACCGCAACCGCCGACACGCCGCTGGCATGGTTCGGGATGGAGGCAGACGCCGCTCCGCGCGGCGCAGCCCTGACCCTGCGGCTATGGCCCGGCGACCAGAGGCTGCACATGGGCCGCGCCGATTTTCATGGCCGCTGGCTCGACTGGACACCTCCCGGTCAGGGTTGATTAGCCTTGCAAGGCGTGCCGCCCCGCGCCAAGCTGCAAAGAAAAAAGGCGAGGCGCAGCATGCGGAAATTCATGAAACGGCTGCGGCGCATTCTGTTGGCGCTGGTCATTGCCCTGTTGGCTGTGGCGATCTGGAAACGCGACGACATCACCCGCCTGATGACGGTGAACAGCCTGTTCAGCCCATCCAAAATCGTCAGCAATTTCAGCAATATGCCGTCCCTATTCTTTAGCAGGACGATCAACCGCAACCCCGATACCGTCAGCGATCTGCCCCAAGGCGTGCCTGCCACGCTGCCGCCGGAAGTGGCGACATGGGTCATGGACCGCAATGTCACCTCGCTGTTGGTGATGAAAAACGGCGTCGTCGTGGCCGAGGATTATCTGCTGGGCACCGGCCCCGAAGACCTGCGTATTTCGTGGTCGGTCGCGAAAAGTTTTCTGTCGGCCCTGGTCGGCGTCCTGCTGGACGAGGGCGCGATCCCAAGCATCGATGTGCCGGTCACGCAATATGCGCCGCTGCTGATCGGATCGGCCTACGACGGGGCAACCCTGCGCGACGTGCTGCAAATGCAGTCGGGCGTGCGGTTTGACGAGGATTATCTGGCCTTCAACAGCGATATCAACCGGATGGGCCGGATCCTGGCGCTGGGCGGGTCGATGGATGCCTTTGCCGCCGGGCTGAAAGAACGCGACAATCCGCCCGGCACCAAATGGCAATACGTGTCCATCGATACCCATGTCGTCGGCATGGTGGTGCGCGGCGCGACCGGGCGCAGCATTCCCGATCTGATGGCGGAGAAGATCATCGGTCCCTTGGGATTCGAGGCCGATCCGGTCTATCTGACGGACGGCGACGGGGTCGCGTTTGTTCTTGGCGGGTTGAACCTGCGGACCCGCGACTATGCCCGTTTCGGCCAGATGATCGCCAACGGCGGCCAGTGGCAGGGCCAACAGATCGTCCCCGCCGATTGGATCACCGCGGCAACCACGCCCAGCGCCAACACGGCCCCCGGTGCCATCGGCTATGGCTATCAGTGGTGGATTCCGCAGGGATCGACGCCGGGGCAGTTCATGGCCGAGGGCATCTATGGCCAGTATATTTATATCGACCAGCCGCGTAACGTGGTCATCGTCGTCACCTCGGCCGACCGGGATTTTACCGCCGACGGGGTCCAGACGGGAAACGAAGCGATGTTCCGCCGTATCGCAGAAAGCCTGCCATGATGGAAAAAGACCCCTCTCTGAACGTCCTTGGAACCGAATTGACCGCCTGCTCGATTGACCCGATGACCGGATTTTTCCGCAACGGCGCTTGCGATACCTGCGACCAGGACCGAGGCAGCCACACGGTCTGCGCCGTCATGACGGCCGAATTTCTGGCTTTTTCGAAATATGTCGGCAACGACCTCAGCACGCCAAACCCCGACTTTGGGTTTCCCGGCCTGAACCCCGGCGACGGCTGGTGCCTGTGCGCCGCGCGGTTCTTGCAGGCCCACGACGAAGGCTGTGCGCCAAAGGTGAATCTGGCCGCAACGCATGCCCGCGCGCTCGACATCGTGCCGCTGGAGGTGCTGCAACAGAACGCCGCCTGAAACGGGCAAAGGCCGCCCGGTTTCCCGGACGGCCTGCATGATCAGGTCTGTCAGGTCTTACCCGTCAAAGGCGACGCCAACGACCTTGTCACCGCTCATCGACGGGGTGTCGGCGTCGGTCATGCCTTCGCCGAAATCATAGGTGCCGTTGCCATTGGTTTCGTCGTGCAGCATCGCGAAATAGGTTTCGCCCGCGACGAAATCATAGTCAATCGTCACAGCCACGTCGGCATTCGCGCCTGCCTTGACCGCTACATGTCCGACCGAGGCTGGCACCACCGGCGCGCCGTCCAGCATGGTGTGGATGACAAGATAGCCGTCGTTTTCTGCCATGACGTTTGCGAAAGTGGCGGTCGCGCCATCAATGACGACACCGGCGGTGTCGATCATCGGCATCATCACGGCGTCCATCGTGGTGTCCATCATTGCGTCCATCATCGCGGGGGTCGCGGTGAATGACTGCACCACAGGGCCACCGTCCGCCACGACAGGCGCATCGGCGTCCGTCATGCCTTCGGCAAAATCATAGGTATCGTTGCCGTTGTCTTCGACATGCAGCATGGCGACGAAACTGGTGCCTTCGGTCAGCGGCACGTCCGACGTGACGGTGACATTGGTATTTTCACCGGCCTTGATGGCAGTGTGACCGATCGATGCGGGTGCCACCACAGCGCCGTCTTTGGTCGCGTGGAGGACAAGATAACCGTCTTGGCTCGCCGTGACGCTGGCGATCGTCACGTCGTTGCCGGTAATGGTGACGCCGTCGGTGCCGATCATGTCTTGGGCCGAAGCGGCGCCCGCGATCAAGGTGACAAGGGCGGTCGTCGTAAAGATGCGTTTCATTGTGATTCCTTTGCGTTTTTACGTAGCCGGTAACAACTCACCACGCGGCCAAAGGTTCATTTCCGCCCTTTCAACAAATCGTCATGACTGCCATTAAAATCTGACGGTCAGATTTTCATGTCGAACCCAAGGTGTTTGGCCACGGTGAAAATATCCTTGTCGCCGCGCCCGCACATATTCATCACCAGCAGGTGATCGGCAGGCAGGGTCGGCGCGATCTTCATCACATGGGCCAGCGCATGGCTGGGTTCCAGCGCCGGAATGATCCCCTCGAGTGCGCAGGATAGCTGAAACGCCTCGAGCGCCTCGACGTCGGTGATGCTGACGTATTTGGCGCGGCCGATATCGTGCAGCCAGGCGTGTTCCGGACCAATGCCGGGATAATCCAGCCCCGCCGAGATCGAGAACCCTTCGAGAATCTGGCCGTCGTCGTCCTGCAACAGATAGGTCCGGTTGCCGTGCAGCACGCCGGGGCGACCGCCGGTCAGCGACGCGCAATGTTCCATCTTGGCGTTGACGCCCTTGCCCCCGGCCTCGACCCCGATGATGTTGACGGTCGGGTCATCAAGAAACGGGAAAAACAGCCCCATCGCGTTCGATCCGCCACCGATAGCGGCAATCAGGGTGTCGGGCAAGCGGCCTTCGGCGGCGTCCATCTGGGTGCGGACCTCCTTGCCGATGATGCTTTGGAAATCGCGCACCATCGCCGGATAGGGGTGCGGCCCGGCCACCGTGCCGATGCAATAGAAGGTATCGCGCACATTGGTCACCCAGTCACGCAGCGCGTCGTTCATTGCGTCCTTGAGCGTGCCGCGACCGCTGGTCACAGGAACCACCTTGGCCCCCAGCAGACGCATCCGAAACACGTTCGGCATTTGCCGTTCGACGTCATGCGCACCCATATAGACAATACATTCCAGCCCGAATTTGGCGCAGACGGTGGCGGTGGCGACACCGTGCTGCCCGGCGCCGGTTTCGGCAATGATCCGGGTCTTGCCCATCCGCCGCGCCAGAATGATCTGGCCAAGGACGTTGTTGATTTTGTGCGCACCGGTGTGGTTCAGCTCGTCGCGCTTGAGGTAAATCTTGGCCCCGCCCAGATGTTTGGTCAGCCGGTCGGCGTAATACAGCGGGCTGGGGCGACCGACATAATGGGTCCACAGATCCTCCATCTCGGCCCAGAACACCGGATCGGTCTTGGCCTTTTCATACTCGGTTTCTAGGTCGAGGATTAGCGGCATCAGCGTTTCGGACACGAACCGCCCGCCGAAAATGCCGAACCGGCCCTGTTCGTCAGGGCCTTTCATGAAGCTGTTGAAAAGGTCGTTCATCAGGCTGGCCTTTCTGCGATACCGGACTGACCTAGCGCCGCTGTGCAAAGGGGTAAAGGGGGGACGCGCCTAACCAATGCCGGCAATCACGTCACCGACCGCAATCATATCGCCCGAAATGATCCGGCAATTCAGACCCGAGCGATGTTCCAGCAGATCGCAGATCACCTTGCCCGTCACCATATCGATATAGCGGCAGGGCGTGTTCAGCCGCCCGCCCTCCAGCACCGCCGACCCAACCCGAAACCGTTTTCCGACCAGATGGTTCAGCGGCACGTCTTCGGTCGTCAGGTTGCGGCGGTGTTCGTCGGCTGTCAGGTCGATGTCATGGTCGCGTTTCAGGGCGACCAGGGTCTCGACCTCGATCAGCGTCACCTCGCGGATATCGGGAAACTCGGAATATTTGCCAAGGCCCGTCGCGTAACGATCGCCTGCGATCCCGGTGCCGGGGATCAGCCGGACCGATTGGTTCGCCTGCATCGGTTCGCGCGCCGCCCGCGCGGTGTGAATGTAGAGAAGCCTGCCTTGCCACATGACCGTGCCTCCAAGCTGTTTTTCGCACAGCCAAGACTTTTCGAAAAGTCTTGGCAAAAGCCTTCGAAGGCTTTTGGCCTATGCCCGCGCCGCCGCGATGAATTCCGCGATCAGGCGGGCATCCTTGACCCCCGGCGCGGTTTCGACGCCCGACGACACATCGATCTGTTTTGCGCCCGTGATTTCAACGGCTTGCAGGAAGTTGACAGCTGTCAACCCGCCCGCCAGCATCCACGGCACCGACCAGCGCCGCCCGGCCAGCAGCCGCCAGTCAAACGACAGACCGTTGCCCCCCGGCAAGGCCGCGTCGCGCGGCGGTTTGGCATCGACCAGAATCTGGTCGGCAACCTTTGCATAGGTTTCAAGCGCCGCGAGATCGTCCGGCCCCGCCACCCCCACCGCTTTCATCACCGGCAGCCCATAGCGGGCGCGCACCGCTGCCACCCGCGCCGGGCTTTCGGCGCCGTGAAGTTGCAGCATGTCCAGCGGTACGGCGGCGGTCAGCGCATCCAGCGCGGCGTCATCGGCATCGACGACCAGCGCCACCTTGGCGACACCCGGCGGCACCGAGACGGCCAGTGCTGCGGCCTGTTCATGGCTGACATTGCGCGGCGACTTCGGGAAAAACACGAACCCGACATAGGCCGCCCCGGCCTGCACGGCGGCATCCACGTGGGCCGCCTGTGACAGCCCGCAAATCTTGACCCGGATACCCGATGCCATCGCCCGGCTCAGGGTTTTTCCAACAGTTGCAGCACGTCGTCCTTGCCGTCGTTGTTGGCGTCGCGCAGGCGATCCATCTCGCGTTTCAGTCGCGTATTTTCGCGGCTGGTGACGCGGGCGTCGGCGCGCATCCGGTGTTCACGCAGCCATTCCCACAGGAACCCGATGACCAGACCCAAGGCGACGCCCAGAAAGAGCACCACGAACAGCGGCAACTGGATGTCCGGCGAAATCCCCAGGAGGCGGGCCAATGGCGATGGCATCGCCTGCAACGTCACCATGTCACGGTTGGCGAGTCCGATGATGATCAGGCAAAGGCCAACGATGGCCCAAAAGCCGTAGCGGATTGTGTTCATGACACGTCCTTATTTATCGTTCAGGCGGTCGCGCAAAAGTTTGCCGGTTTTAAAGAACGGCACGTGCTTTTCATCGACGGCAACGCTTTCGCCGGTGCGCGGGTTCCGGCCTTGACGCGAATCGCGTTTCTTGACCGAAAACGCGCCGAAGCCACGCAGTTCGACACGGTCGCCCCCGGCCATCGCGCCGGTGATCTGTTCGAATATCGTGTTGACGATTTTTTCGACATCACGCTGGTAAAGGTGCGGATTTTCGTCCGCGATTTTTTGGATTAGTTCCGACCGGATCATACTTGGTCCCCCCCAAGGCATTCATTGGCAGCGCGGCAGGTAGGCCCTGCTCGTCCGGGCAACTATAGGCAGAAAGTTCGCGACGCGGAATAGCGGTGAGGGCGTGAATGGGGCCCAGTTGCCCTGATTTCGGCCTCAAGTCGCGGGAAATTGTGCCGCGTCGGGCCGCTGTCCCGGATTCGGGCAATTTGCCGCGACGCAGAAAGAACCATTGATTCGCAAGGGCATGGCCAAAAGCAAAGGGCCCCGACACCTTGCGATGCCGGGGCCCCTGATGGTCGTGGAGCCGTTTGGCTTACTTGTCGCCCTTCAGCGCGGCGCCAAGGATGTCGCCCAAAGACGCACCCGAATCCGACGAGCCATACTGTTCGACGGCGTCTTTTTCTTCGGCGATTTCGCGGGCTTTGATCGACAGGCCCAGCTTGCGGGTTTTCGGGTCGATGTTGGTGACGCGGACGTCGACCTTGTCGCCCACTCCGAAACGCTCGGGGCGCTGTTCGGCACGGTCGCGGGACAGGTCGCTGCGACGGATGAACGACTTCAGCCCTTCGTATTCGACCTCGATCCCGCCGTCTTCGATCTTGGTGACCGCGACGGTGATGATCGACCCGCGCTTGGTCCCGCCGACGGCATCGGCGAACTTGTCGCCGCCCATCGCCTTGATCGACAGCGAGATCCGCTCTTTCTCGACATCGACCTCGGTGACCTTGGCCTGCACGATGTCACCCTTGCGGAAATCGGCGATGGCGTCTTCGCCACGGCCTTCCCAGGTGATGTCGGACAGGTGAACCATGCCGTCGATGTCGCCCTCAAGGCCGACGAACAGACCGAATTCGGTGATGTTCTTGACCTCGCCCTCGACCTCGGTGCCCTCGGGATGGGTTTCGGCAAAGACTTCCCACGGATTGCGCTGGGTCTGTTTCAGACCAAGGGATACCCGCCGTTTGGCGCTGTCGATTTCCAGAACCATCACTTCGACCTCTTGCGAGGTGGACACGATCTTGCCCGGATGGACGTTTTTCTTGGTCCAGGACATTTCGCTGACGTGCACCAGACCTTCGACGCCCGGTTCAAGTTCGACGAATGCGCCGTAGTCGGTGATGTTCGTCACCCGGCCCATGTGCACGGTTTCCAGTGCATAGGTCTTTTCGACCACATCCCACGGATCGTCCTGCAGCTGCTTCATGCCAAGGCTGATGCGGTGGGTTTCCTTGTTGATCTTGATGACCTGCACCTTGATCGTCTCGCCGATGGCAAGGATTTCGGACGGGTGGTTGACCCGGCGCCATGCCATATCGGTGACGTGCAGCAGACCATCGACGCCGCCCAGATCGACGAACGCACCATATTCGGTGATGTTCTTGACCACGCCGTCGACTTCCTGACCTTCGGTCAGATTGCCGATGACTTCGGCGCGCTGTTCGGCACGGGATTCTTCAAGGATCGCACGACGCGACACCACGATGTTGCCCCGGCGACGGTCCATTTTCAGGATCTGGAACGGCTGTTTCAGACCCATCAGCGGGCCGGCGTCACGCACCGGGCGGACGTCGACTTGGCTACCGGGCAGGAACGCCACGGCGCCACCCAGATCGACGGTAAAGCCGCCCTTGACCCGGCCAAAGATGGCCCCGTCAACGCGTTCTTCTTTTTCGTAGGCTTTCTCGAGCCGGTCCCATGCCTCTTCGCGGCGGGCCATTTCGCGGGAAATGACAGCCTCGCCACGGGCGTTTTCGACCTGACGCAGGAACACTTCGACTTCGTCGCCGACGTTGATTTCCGCGTTCTCGCCGGGGTTGGCAAATTCTTTCAGATCAATGCGGCCTTCCATCTTGTAGCCGACATCGATGATGGCTTGTCCCGCCTCGATGGCGATGACCTTGCCTTTGACAACGCTACCTTCAGCGGGCGTGTCGATTTCGTAGCTTTCTTCTAGGAGGGCTTCGAATTCCTCCATCGCGTTTTTAGCACACATGCGGGTTCAGTTTCCTTTGTTTCGTCATGTTACGGGCCATGCGGTTGTGTCCGCAGGTCTTTCAGGTTTCCATTGGTCGCGCGAGTAATCGAAGTTCGGCAAACGCAAAATAAAGAGGGTCGGCATTCACCGACCCTGCTCAGGTTCAACGTTCGCGGACTTGGTGCCGCTTGACAGGTCGGTCTATAGGCGGGTTCGGCCAGCAGGGCAAGGGGTGCGGGCGGGTTAAATGGCGTCCAATGCGGACTGTACGGCGGCGAAATAATCGCCCACCTGTCGCCCGTCGATCAAGGCGTGATGGACCTCGAGGGTCATCGCCATATCCCAGCGTCCGCCACGATCGACGATCTTGCCCCAGCTGACCCTTGGGATGCAGTCGTCAGGCCCGGGCAAGGCGTTGTTGATACTGGTATAATCCAGCCACGGCAGGCACGACAGATAGGCCAGATCGTCGCGCTGACCGCTGTTGGCCTGCAATCCGTCCATCGCCGCCGCTGCCGCGATAAGCCGTTTGGCATCGGCATCGAACCCGCCGAAATCGGGGCGAAACGGCACGTAGGCATAGTTGAAATTGCCGTCCGGCAGCGGCACCGACATCGAGAGGGTGATCGTGTCGTGGCGCACCACGCTGTCGCCGCGAAACCGTATGCACAGTTCCGGTACCGCGTGGATGCCCGCGCCGATCGCAAAAAGACAGGCGCGATAGGGCGTGACCCCCGCCGCCTTGCCCTGCGTCATCACCCTAGTCACATCGACCCGCGCCGTGACCGCATAGTGCGGTTGGGCATAGGTGCGGAAAAACCGAAACTGATCGGCGCGGGGCCATGTGGCAAGGTCGACGGGGTGCTGGGGCACAGGAACCTCCGGGGCTTTTGGGCGTCATTCACGGATGGACTAAAGCAAGCAAGTTTTCGTTGCCAGCCCCCGCTATCGGCATATTCTGCACCCAAATGAAGGAGAGTTGCGATGTCGCAAACCACCATGCGCCGGATCGGTTGGACTCTGTCGGCACTGTTCGCCCTGTTCATGCTGGGTGCATCGGCCTTGCCGAAACTGACGGGGATGGCGGCGGCGACCGATACGATGGCCGCCCTCGGCTGGCCGGATGCGCCGGTGCTGCTGATCGGGATGCTCGAGCTGACCTGCACCCTGCTTTACCTGTACCCGCCCACCGCCACCTTGGGCGGCGTGTTGATGATGGCGATCCTTGGGGGCGCGATGGCAACGCAGATCCGGGCCGGGATGCCGCTGTTCAGCAACCAGTTGTTCAGCATCTATCTGGGGCTGTTCATGTGGGGCGGGCTGTGGCTGCGCGATCCGGCCTTTCGCGCAGTGTTCCCGGTCCGGCACAGGTGATGCGACTGCTCGTCGTCCTTGTCTGCTCACTCCTGTGGACCGGGGCGGCCCGCGCCGATCACCCGTATGTTCTGGTGCACGGCAGTTGGGTTGGGGCGTGGTATTGGCAGCCGGTGGTTGATGGATTGCGGGCGGCGGGGCATGACGCCTATGCGGTCAGCCTGCGCGGCGACGGTGACAGCGCAGAGGCGGGTGGCCCGGATGTCACGATGGACGACTACATCGCGGACATTGGCGCGGTGATCACCGCCAACGACCTGCACGACGTGATCCTTGTTGCCCACAGTTTTGGCGGCAAACCGGCCACCGGCGCGTGGGATCAGTGGCGTGACCGGATCGGGCAACTGGTCTGGATCGAGGCGGTGGCGCCACTGGACGATTCCGTGACGGCGATCCCCGGCGACAGCCGCAGCCTTGCCTTTATCGTCATGTCGATGCCCGACGCCGCCGATACCGGCATGTTGGCCCCCTCGCCCACTTTGCGCGAAACCACGGGCAAACCCCTCGCGCCGATGCCGCTCAGGGCGCTTTACGGCGCGGTGACATTGCAGAACGGACCGTTGCCACCGACGCCGGGGACGTTCGTGGTTGGCAGCCGGTCGCGCGCGCCGATCTTTCGGCAATACGCCGAACGCCTGCACGCCACGCGCGGCTGGAAGGTGGTTGAACTGGATTCGGGGCATGACGTGGTGGGCGATGCGCCCGATGCGCTGATCGCTCTGCTGCTGGGATTGCAGTAGTTACAGCCGCTCGGAAATCGCGGTGATCGCAGCGGCGACGGCAGCGTCAATCGTCATGTCGGACGTGTCGATCAGCACCGCATCGTCGGCAGGTTTCAGCGGCGCGGTCGCCCGTCCACTGTCGCGCGCATCACGATCCCGCACATCGGCCAGAACGCCGGCCGGGGTCACATCGGCGCCCTTGTTGCGAAGCTCTTGAAAACGCCGCTCGGCCCGGCATTCGGGGCTGGCCGTCACGTAAAGTTTCGCCTCGGCGTCGGGGCAGATCACGGTGCCGATGTCGCGCCCGTCCAGCACCGCGCCACCGTCCCTGCGGGCAAAGGCGCGTTGGAAATCGACCAGCGCCGCGCGGACCTCGGGGATCGCGGCGGCGCGGCTGGCGGCATCGGCGACGGCGGCGGTGCGCAAGGCGTCATCGTCCAGATCGCCGGGGTTCAGGGATTGCGCCGCGCCGATGGCATCGGCCCCGGCCAGCACCCGCGCCCCGACTGCACGGTAGAGCAACCCGGTATCAAGGTGCGCAAAGCCGAAATGCGCCGCTATGGCCCGGCTGATCGTGCCTTTGCCTGCCGCCGCAGGCCCGTCGATTGCCACCGTGAACTGCACGCCTTGCCCCCCTTGTTGCGGCCTCCCTTGTTCCTTAACCCCTGCCCCAAGTCAAACCAAGGAGCCAGCATGCCAAACGGATCACCCCCCGCCCGGTGGGCCGCACTGATGGCCGAATTGATGGTCAGTGATTTTGCCGCCAGCATGGCGTTCTGGACCGGCCCGCTGGGGTTTCAGGTCGCGTTCAACCGCCCGGCGCAGAAATTTGCCTGCCTTGCGCGGCCCGACGGGGCGCAGGTGATGATCTACGAACGGGATGGCGATTGGGAAACCGGGACGCTGGAACCGCCCTTTGGGCGCGGCGCGATCATTCAGGTCTATGTGACCGACGCGGCGGCAATGGCGGCGGAGATGCAGGCGGCAGGTGTGCCGTTCTATGTGGAATTGCGCGACAAATGGCGCGACTGGGGCGACCGTCTGGGCGGCCAGCGCGAATTTCTGGTGCAGGATCCTGACGGCTATCTGGTGATGGTGGCACAGCGGATTGGCGAACGGCCTCGCGAGGGCTGAGGCCCGTCAGTGGGTCCAGACACCCCGGCGATTGGTCGCAAAGTTGTCGCCGTAACCTCCGGGGCGGATGTTTGGCTTGCGTTTGTTGGGGTCATGCACGACCGCCTCGATCCCGTTGGCGGCGGCGTAATCCAGCGCCGCCTCTTTGGTGTCAAACTGCATGCGGACCTGACTTTGGGTATCGTCCGACGAGGTCCAGCCCATCAGCGGATCGACGGCGCGGGCCGAGGCGGGGGCGAATTCCAGCACCCAGTCGTGGGTCTTTGCGGTGCCCGACGACATTGCCGAGCGGGCGGGTTGATAGACTCGTGCGCGCATGGCCAGCCTCCTGTTTGCGGGGTCGTTATCGGCAAAATGCGGGGCTTGCGCAAGGTTCCTGACACCTGCTGTCAGGGGGTGGGGTTGAACGTCGCCGCAAATGGGCCAACTGTGGATTAACCCCCGGAGATTCCCATGCCCTTCGCTCATTCCGACAAGACGATGCCGATGCTGTCCAGCCCCGCGCCCGAGGTGAAAAACCGCCCCAAGCTGGAGGGCGGCCAGCGTTTCGTTCTGCACACCGATTTCGATCCGGCGGGCGATCAGCCGACCGCGATCCGCGAACTGACCGCCGGTTTGCAGGACGGCGAACGCAATCAGGTGCTGCTGGGGGCCACCGGCACCGGCAAGACCTTTACAATGGCCAAGGTGATCGAGCAGACCCAACGGCCAGCGATTATTCTTGCGCCGAATAAAACGCTGGCGGCGCAGCTTTATGGCGAATTCAAGGGGTTCTTTCCTGAAAACGCTGTCGAATACTTTGTGTCGTTCTACGACTATTACCAGCCCGAGGCTTACGTGGCGCGGTCCGATACCTATATCGAAAAGGAATCCCAGATCAACGACCAGATCGACCGGATGCGCCATTCGGCGACGCGGGCGCTATTGGAGCGCGACGATGTGATTATCGTCGCCTCGGTGTCGTGTATTTACGGGATCGGATCGGTCGAAACCTACGGCGCGATGACGCAGGATCTGGCGGTCGGGAAATCCTATGACCAGCGGGCGGTCATGGCCGATTTAATTGCGCAGGCCTACAAACGTAACGACGCAGCGTTTCAGCGCGGCACGTTCCGGGTGCGCGGAGATTCACTGGAAATCTTTCCGGCGCATTTGGATGACCGGGCCTGGAAACTGTCGTTCTTTGGCGAGGAATTGGAATCGATCACCGAATTCGATCCCCTGACCGGACAAAAGACGGATACGTTCGATAAAATCCGCATCTATGCCAATTCTCACTACGTGACCCCGAAACCGACGATGAAACAGGCGATCATTTCGATCAAAAAGGAATTGCGGCAGCGGCTTGATCAACTGGTGAACGAAGGCAAGCTGCTCGAGGCGCAGCGGCTGGAGCAGCGCACCAATTTCGATCTGGAAATGCTCGAGGCGACAGGCGTCTGCAACGGCATCGAAAACTATTCGCGGTATCTGACGGGCCGCGCGCCGGGTGAACCGCCGCCGACCCTGTTTGAATTCATCCCCGACAATGCGATCGTGTTTGCCGATGAATCCCACGTCTCGGTGCCGCAGATCGGCGGCATGTACAAAGGCGACTTTCGGCGCAAGATGACGCTGGCCGAACATGGGTTTCGCCTGCCCAGTTGCATGGACAACCGACCGCTGAAATTCGAGGAATGGGACGCGATGCGCCCGCAATCGGTGTTCGTGTCAGCCACCCCCGCCGCTTGGGAATTGGATCAGGCGGGCGGCGTGTTCACCGAACAGATCATCCGCCCCACCGGCCTGATCGACCCGCATATCGAAATCCGCCCGGTGGCGATGCAGGTCGACGATCTGCTGGACGAGGTGCGCAAGGTATCGGCCGCCGGATACCGCACGCTTTGCACCACCCTGACCAAACGCATGGCCGAGGATCTGACCGAATACATGCACGAACAGGGGATCAAGGTGCGCTATATGCACAGTGACATCGATACCCTTGAACGCATTGAAATCCTGCGGGATTTACGGCTTGGCGCGTTCGACGTGCTGATCGGGATCAACCTTTTGCGCGAGGGGTTGGACATCCCGGAATGCGGGCTGGTGGCGATTCTGGATGCCGACAAGGAAGGCTTCCTGCGCTCGGAAACCTCGCTGGTGCAGACCATCGGGCGGGCGGCGCGAAATGCCGACGGACGGGTCATCATGTATGCCGACCGAATCACCGGATCGATGGAACGCGCCCTTGCCGAAACCGACCGGCGGCGGGCCAAGCAAGAGGCGTATAACGTCGAACACGGGATCACCCCGACGACGGTCAAGAAGAACGTCGAGGATATTCTGGCTGGGCTCTACAAGGGTGACACCGACCAGTCGCGGATCACCGCCAAGGTGGACAAACCGCTGGTCGGCGCCAATCTGGCAGCGGTGCTGGACGGTCTGCGGAGGGACATGCGCAAGGCCGCGGAGAACCTGGAGTTCGAGGAGGCGGCGCGACTGCGCGACGAAGTGAAACGGCTGGAAGCAGTCGATCTGGTGGTCAGCGACGACCCGCTGGCGCGGCAATATGCGGTGGACAAGGCGGTGGGCGAGGCGACGAAGATGGCGGGACGGTCGACGGCGGGGAGGCCGGGGCAGCGAGGGGGGAAGTCGAGGTATGGGGGGAAGCGGTGAGGTGACCGAGGTTGACCGAGAAAAGATCGAGCGAGCAAATGAGCAATTTGAAATCGCAAAAGCCAACGTCGCCGCCTTTCGAAGCTCGCTTGTTGCAAATCTTTCTGCGGCAACGGAACCCATTACGCCCAAGGTAGCCTTCAAAATTCCTGTGTATCGGGAAGCATTGTCGTGGCGAACAATCGAATTGGCGCAAGGGACCATCGATGCGCTTGCAGATAAAAATATTTTAGCAGCTGCGCTCCTCTGTCGATCTGTTTTGGAGTGCTCTGCTGCATACCATTATCTTGATGGGAAGTTGGCGGAAGTCGTCAATAGCGACTCCGTAGAGTCACTCAATTCTACAATAATGAAACTCCTGATGGGATCGCGTTGGCAGGACTGGAATCACCAGTCGATCAACGTTTTGACTATGATCGGGGGGGCTGAGAAGGATATGCCGGGCATTAGGCAAAACTACGACTCACTGAGCGAAATGTGTCATCCAAATTACTCGGGAACCGCCATGCTGTTTTCTGATCCAATGAGTGGCTTTGATATTGCGTTGGGGCCGTATGTTCGTGCGAAGGAGCGATCCTACTGTTCCATCGTAGCGAGTTTGAGTGGCGCTTTGGCACTCTTTGAGTGTTTCTATAATTCTTGTGCGGGCCATTTGCCGCGGGTAGTCGAGCTCTGTAGCCGCGATCTCGAAACAATAAACCGCCCGTAGGGTGCAAGCCATACGCCCAACCCCCCGGGCATATCCCCGCGCCCGGTCAGCAACCCGGCAAGCGAGAACTCTCGCCAGCCCAACCAATGAATCCCGAACGGCGTCAGTTCGAACGCCCACCATCCATCACGCCGCCTCCACCCAGACCCTCCCCGCCCGCACCCCGCCGCGCAACAGGTAGCCCGGCGTGGAAAGCTCTGGAAATTGTCCGATCCAATCGCGATAGCGGTCATTCGTGACGATCCGCGCCCCGAATTGACGGGCAGCCGACAGCAGGTATTCATCCGCCGGAGTTCCCCTGGGGACCACTATCACGTTGTTTTTCGGCAGAAGCAGCAGGTTAGCCATTTCGCCCTCGCCGTGAAACCGTCCGAACAGTTTGTACCCCACATTGGCGTCAAAGATCACGCCGGTTTCATAGCCCTTGTCGTGCAAGGTCCCGATAACGCGAAGGATTGTCTCGATCTTGGGCACTTCGCCGTCCCAAAACATCACGTTGGAGCCGTCGACAAGAATTTGACCCAATGGCGAAGTTGCGGGCCTTGATCGCGAGCCGCGAAGCCAGCGGCGGACTGCGAATACGGCAACAAGGATGCTGATAAACAGCAGGATATCAGCGATCATTTCATGGCCTCAGAAACTCTAAACTGCCGACGCAAACGGGGTGGTGCGACCTACACCTACCCCGTTTGCGGCTTTCTCAGACCCGTTTCACCAGTTTGATCAGGAACAGCAGGATCACCGCCCCGATCGTCGCGTGGATGATCGCGGCCAGAATCCCGCCGCCGAAACCCAGACCGATACGCGGCAGGATCAGACCGGCCACGAATGCCCCGACGATCCCGACGACGATGTTGCCGACCAGCCCGAACCCGTAGCCTTTGACAATCTGTCCGGCCAGCCAGCCGGCAATCGCGCCGACGATCAGCAGGACAATGATGCTTTCGATACCCATTTGGTGCCTCCTTGTTGGGGATCGGCGCCATTCGCCGCCCCTTGGGCGCAGGCTACGCCGCGCCGGGTAAATCACAAACAGATATATGGCCGGATGTCAGCGTTCGACGTCGCCGCCGCCTTCGACCCAGTCCTTGAAGCCGCCGATGTTGCTCACATCCGAAAACCCCATCTCTTGCAGCATTTTGCCCGCGAGGGCCGCCCGGCCACCGGCGGCGCAGTACAGGACCACCGGGCGGGCCGTGTCGAATTCGGGCATGTGGGCAGCCGAGGCCGCGTCGGCCTTGAATTCCAGCATCCCGCGCGGTACGTTCACCGCCCCCGGCACCTTGCCCGATGCCGCAACTTCGGCGGGGTCGCGCACATCAACGACCAGCGCGCCGGCAGCGATCTTTTCTTTGGCTTGCGCCACGTTCACCCGTGGCACCACCGCATTCGCCGCGGCCACCATGTCTGCTGCTGTCTTGGCCATCTGATTCTCCGTTGTTGACAGGACCAGTCTAGACGCCCCGCCCGGCGCGGCCTAGGTCATCGCGATGACAATCGCCCTGATCCTTGGTGCTGCCGTCTGGGCTGACGGGCCGTCGCCCACATTGCGGCGGCGGACCTTGCATGGCGCGAAACTTTACCACGCGGGGACCGTCAGCCACCTGATCCCCTGCGGCGGCCTGGGGCAGTATCCGCCGACCGAGGCGGCGGCGATGACGACGATGCTGATCGACGCGGGCGTCCCGGCCAGCGCGATCACGCCCGAGGACCAATCGACCACGACGCTGGAAAACATCCGGTTCGCCCTGCCCATGCTTAAGACCCGCGATGTGATCATCGTGACCGACGCCTACCACGGCCCCCGGGCCCGGATGACGGCCCGCGCGTTCGGCCTGAACGCCCGGATCTCGGCGCCACCGTTTCGGGAGGCCGATACCATAACCCAAATCCGGGGCGCGATCCGCGAAATCCCGGCGCTGTTGCTGTATCGCTGGCGCCTCGCCCGCTTGACACATCTCGACCAAAAGCCCAAATAGCGCCGCGTGGGGACGTAGCTCAGTTGGGAGAGCGCGTCGTTCGCAACGACGAGGTCGTCGGTTCGATCCCGATCGTCTCCACCAGCCTACACCGGCCCCCCAAGCCACAGCGCGACAAACCCCAGACCGATGGCAAGAGACAGCGGCCCATAGCGGGTGCGATCGAGGGTCGCGAACGGTTCTTGTGGGGTGAGACGTCGCCAAAACGACGTATAGGCCAGCGCCCCGCGCACTAGAAACACGACCGCGAACAGGCCGACCGAGGCGTAGCGCAGCATGCCATCGCCCCACCACGGCGACCACGCGGCCCAGATCAGGGCGATGGCGACCAGTGCGCAGGGGATCGGTCCCGGCATCCGATCGACGCTGCGGCCACCAATGACGGCCTTGACCAGCGCGGCCTCGTCCCGGATCGGGAACCAGAACCCGATGGCCCACAGAATGTGCAATCCGGCAAGGGCCAGCAAGACAGCGGACAGGATCAGTGCCAGAATCGTCATGGCCGCAGTCTAGGGCTTTTCGGGTCAAACATGAATCGGATATTCGCTGCCTCTCGCTTCGCGCGAATGCGAAATCCACCACCGGATGTTTCAGGTTCGATCCGAAAAACCGTCAGGCATCTGCCCGCGACCGCAGGACGAAAAAAAGGGGCGCCCGCAGGCACCCCTTTTATCGTCATGACATCGTCGATCAGGTCGGGTTATCGACCCGGATCGTCACCCGGATCGCGCCCTTGACGGGGGTGCCAAAAACGATCCGCGCCTGTCTGCCGCCGGTCCCGATGCCCGGGACGGCAAAGGGCTGTTCATAGACCGCGACGTTGTTGGTATTGCTGATCCGCCCCGCCGGCATCACAGCGTCGATATTGCGCACCCGGCCTTTGAAAGGCAGAAAATTGCCGCTGTCCACGATCCAGTCGGTCGCCACGCTTGCCTGGGTATGGGCAATGACGACAGGGTTATAGACCGGCTCGTTGACGGCGGTGAAGTGGTTGCCCTCGAAGGTGACGGTGCGCATTCGGCCATAATCAAGATCGGCGTAGGTCGTATCGACGTATTCGACCCGGTCGATATTCCCAACGGTCGATTTGAACACATTGCTGACCACCGAAAACCCGTGCAGGTAATGGCCCGATCCAAAGGGTTTGACGACGATCCAGTTGAACCAGTCGGCGGTATCGCTGCACATGAACGTGTTGCCGGTGATCGACAGGCCACCAAACGAATAGCCGCCGGTCATGTTTGGATCGGCGTCGTATTCATTCGTCCATTCGATAAAGTTGTTGTCGATGTAATTGCCGGTAATGATCGTGCGGCAATTCGACTGGGCGATGATGATCCCGCCTTCGCGCACTCCGTTGGGTTCGTTATCGCCATGAAACCAGTGGTTGCCGGTGATCACCGACCCCGACCCGCCGATGACGCAGAAATGTTTGAACCGGATCACCCGGTTGTCGCGCAGTTTCAGATCGTTGGCGTTGATATTGAAACCGATCGAGGTCCGCTGTTGCACCGGCAGGTCCAGTTCGTTCGAAATGAACTGGCAGCGGTCGATCAACATGCCCTGGCACCCCTCGCCGATGGATGTGATCCCACGGTCGCGCGGTTTGTTGATAAAGCAATCGCGGACATGAAAGATGATCCCGGACTTGGCCAGCATGATGCCGCTGGCGGTCCCGGTGCAGTTCAGATCGACATCGGAAATGATGAACTGGCTCAGTTGTTCGAAGCCCGAAAAGTCGAGCAGGTATTTGTAGCGCGTGAATGTATAGACCTGCGTCCCCGCCGCCCCGAACAACGGGTTTGACAGGGTCAGCCGTTGTTGCGCTATGTTGACGGCGGTCACGTAAATCTCGCGCCCGACGCCGTTGCCGCTGACCCGCGACCCGACCGGGATATTGGCGATGTTGGCGACGTTGGTCAGTGTTTTCGATGACGCGGTGGAGTAGGTTCCCGCCGACGTCACCACGGTCGGGGTCCAGGCCGGCCCCGAAATCGGCTGGATCTGCCCGTTGCGGATCACCCGGCGGCTGACGAACGTGGTCCGTGTCCCCTCGGCCGCTTGCATGTCGATGGGCGCGCTGATGTCGATCCGCCGCCCGCCAAGATCAAGCGAGTCGTGGTCGTTAAAGTTCAGCAGCGCCTGAAACGCCTTTTTGAACGCCAGTTCTTCGTTGCCAAAGGCATCCAGATAGGTCGCGAAATCGAAATTCTTTTGCAGGATCAGCTTGCTGATGGCTGGCATCGTCACTGTGCCCTCGAACCTGATTTGGTTCTGGATGGTCACGTTGCCGGCCAGCCAGTAAGTGCCTTTGGACACCAGCACCTCGCGCCCCTGGGCGTCGGAATCTGCCGCTTCGAATGCCGCGGAATCGTCGGTCACGCCGTCGCCGATTGCCCCGTAATCGCGCACATCGACCAGCCCCAGCAGATCGCGCAAAAACACCGAGGTGACGTCTTCGATCACGATGTCATCGACCCGCACGACGCCGCCGTTCGTGCCGGTCAGATCAAGACCAAAGTGCCCGTACAGCGCGTTGCGCCAGACCATATCGACCCCGGTGCGATTGCCGGTGCCGATGATCGCGCTGACTTCGACGGCCTGCCCATAGGTGGTCAGCGTTTTGGCCGGGCCAAAGCCGGTCAACCCGGTCACCGCAGCCCCGCCCGCGCCCCCGGCCCATCCGGCAATCCGCACCGATGGCAGCGGCCCCGACACCGCCTTGACCCGCGCTGTGACCCGCAGGTAAAGGCCGGGCAGCATCGTGGTTTCGCCCATATAGCGCAGTTTGGCCACGGTTTGGGTTTTGACGATTTCCAGACAGCCGGCAAAATCCTGATCGGCGGGCACGAATGCCCCGGTTCCCGACACCGCATAGGTGTCTGACCCCGGCGTGCCGTCGCCGCTGGACCAGACGTTCAGCCCGTTGACAAAGGGCGGCGGCATCAGCACCAGCCCGTCGGTGATAACTTTGTTCATCAAATCCCCTTTTCCGCTGGAAAACAGGACCGTTGCGGCCCCTGGGGGATGCGCCGGACGCTGTCGCCTGCAATGCCTGATCGCAGCCGCGCAACGCACGGTGCATGGGGCCAAGGGGTAGTGTTCATCGGTAAACGGCGGCTAAGCCCACCGTGACGGTGGGTCGCCTTGGGGGGTGTCAGACGCCGATGTCGCTGGGTGGCAGCAGTTGCACGCCGTTGATTTGCCAGCCTTCCGGCGTTTCGATCATCTGGTAATCCAGACTGTGCAAATTGCCCGCCGCGTCGCGCAGCGTGACGCGCTGCCACAGGTTGCCCGCCACCTCGCGCAATTCGCCGAACCGTACATCGGAGTTGTCCCAGACCATCGGATAGCCACGTTCGACCATCGCGCCAAAGTTTTGCGGATTGCCGAACATACCTTGGATGAACGGACTGGCATGTTCCCAGGCGCCTTCCAGATCGCGGGCCACGAAATCGGCCAGCTGGTCGGCGATGACGGAATGAATGGCGTCGCCGTCCTGGGCCTGCGCCGGGCCGACAAGCCCGACAACCAAAATAAATGCTGCGAAGAACTGTTTCATCGTCGCCTCCTCTGTGCAGAAGATACGACGCGGCGCCCCAAACAGTTTCAACTTTTCGTCAGATCAATTCTCCGACCAAGGCCAAGTCGATCAGGGCACGGGTTTCGGCGACCCCATAAAGAGCGATGAACCCGCCGAAACGTGGACCCTGCGACGCGCCTAACAGTACCTCGTAAAGTGCGGTGAACCAGTTGCGGAGCGGTTCGAACCCGTGATCGGTGCCGACCGCGAAAACCATTGTCTGCAACGCCTCGGCGTCAAGGCCCCCGTCCCACGCCGCCAGCCGCCCGTTCAGGTCATCCAGCGCCGCGCGTTCCTTGTCGGTCGGGGCGCGGTAGACTTTGGTCGGCTTGACGAAATCGTTGTAATAGCGCACCGCGAATCCCGCCGCCTGATTAAGATGCGGATGCGTCGCCGCCGATGCCTCGGGCGCATAACGCTTGATAAACCCCCACAGAGCTTCTTTTTCCTCGGCCCCTGAAACCGCTGCCAGATTGAGCAACATCGCGAACGGCACGACCATATCGGATGCGGGCACGTTGTGACCGTGGATGTGGAACACCGGATTATTCAGTCGCGCGGCGATGTCCTGCGTCGCATAGGCGCGCAACTGCTGGTGATATTCATCGACCGCCTTGGGGATCACGTCGAAATGCATCCGTTTCGCGGTTTTCGGCTTTTGATACATGAAATAGGAAAGGGATTCCGATGCCGCATAGGTCAGCCATTCGTCGATCGACAGCCCATTGCCCTTGGTCTTGGAAATCTTCTGGCCCTGCTCGTCCAGAAACAATTCATAGCTGAAATGGTTCGGCTTTTTGCCGCCCAATACTTCGCAGATGCCATCATAAATCGGGGTATTGGTCGAATGATCCTTGCCGTACATCTCGAAATCGACGCCAAGCGCCGCCCAGCGTGCGCCGAAATCCGGTTTCCATTGCAGTTTGACGTTGCCGCCGGTGACCGGCAGGGTCCATTCGCGGCCATCCGCATCGTCAAACGTAATGGTATGATCGCGCGCGTTCACCTCTTTCATCGGCACATACAGAACCCGGCCGGTTTCGGGGTGGATTGGCAGAAACGCCGAATAGGTCTGCTGGCGTTCCTCGCGCAGTGATTTCAGCATGATCGCCATTATCGCGTCATAGCGTTCGACGCACAAACGCAGGGTATCGTCGAATTGCCCGGACTTATAGAATTCAGTCGCCGAAATGAATTCGTATTCGAACCCGAACGTATCCAGAAACCGGCGCAGCATGGCGTTGTTATGCGCCCCGAAACTGTCGTATTTGCCAAACGGGTCGGGCACCGAGGTCAGCGGGCGCTGCAAATTGTCCAACAGCATTTCGCGCTGCGGCACATTGTCGGGCACCTTGCGCATCCCGTCCACATCATCGGAAAAACAGATCAGGCGGGTGGGAATTTCCGAAATCACCTCGAACGCGCGGCGGATCATCGTGGTGCGCGACACCTCGCCAAATGTCCCGATATGGGGCAGGCCGGACGGCCCATAACCCGTCTCGAACAGCACATACCCCTTGTCCGGCGGTGCCTTGTCATAGCGTTTCGCCAAGGCGCGGGCCTCTTCAAAGGGCCAGGCTTTGCTTGTCATCGCGGCGTTGCGCAGTTCGGACATGATAGGCATGCTTTCAACGGGGCCGCAAAGGCGCGGCCAATCAGCACTCCCTATTGCCCCGCTGCCGGGGCGTCAATAAATGGGGTGGGCAAGCCAAAGGAAACCCGATGAACGACGACGCCCCGATGACAGCCCAGGATGCCCTTGTCGCCCTGATGATCGCGGTTTCCGCGTCCGACGAGGATATGCGCACGGCTGAACTGCTGGGCATCACCAACATCATCAACAACCTGCCGATCTTTGGCGATTACGACGCCGATCGGCTGACCATCATGACCACTGTGGTCTTTGACTTGCTGGAACAAGAGGACGGGCTTGACGCCCTGTTCGGCCTGATCC
>JBBQHC010000033.1:0-23715 GCA_038323615.1 Rhodobacterales bacterium
CTGTCGGTGCTGGACGACATGATGGATGAGGCGGCTTATCTGAAATTCATCGGTTAATGCCTGTCGCCCCTGTCGGAGCCTTGCAGGTGAAAACCGCTGCGAGGTATTCACCGAGGCAGGGATATTTTAAAGCCAAGAAAAGCTGAGGGTTCCCATGCCGTTCACACCCACCGATTACCGCCCCTACGATTTCGCCAACCGCCGTCATATCGGCCCATCGCCTGCCGAGATGGACGAGATGCTGGCGGTGATCGGAGAGCCGTCGCTGGACGCCCTGATCGACGCGACGGTGCCAAAGGCGATCCGCCAGAAAGAACCGCTCGATTTCGGCAAACCGAAGTCCGAGGGCGAGTTGCTGTATCATATGGCCGAGGTGGCGAAGAAAAATCAGGTGCTGATCAGCCTGATCGGGCAGGGCTATTACGGCACCGTCACCCCGCCCGCGATCCAGCGCAACATCCTGGAAAACCCGGCGTGGTACACGGCCTATACCCCCTATCAGCCCGAGATTTCGCAAGGCCGGCTTGAGGCGCTGTTGAACTATCAAACCATGATCACCGATCTGACCGGCCTTGAAATCGCCAATGCGTCGCTTCTGGACGAGGCGACCGCCTGCGCCGAGGCGATGACGATGGCGCAGCGCGTCGCCAAATCCAAGGCAGGCGCGTTTTTCGTCGATCACCATTGCCATCCGCAGAATATCGCGGTGATGCAGACCCGGGCGGCGCCTTTGGGAATCGAGGTCATCGTCGGCGATCCGGCCAAGATGGACCCGGCGCAGTTTTACGGCGCGATCTTTCAGTATCCCGGCACCTATGGCCACGTGACCGATTTTACCGATCACATTGCGGCGCTCCACGCGGCGGGCGCGATTGCGATTATCGCCGCCGATCCGCTGGCGCTGACCCTGCTCAAGGAACCGGGCGCAATGGGCGCCGATATTGCCGTCGGATCGACGCAGCGGTTTGGTGTGCCCTTGGGTTTCGGTGGCCCGCATGCCGCCTATTTCGCCTGCAAGGACGCCTACAAACGGGCAATGCCGGGGCGGATCGTCGGTGTCTCAATCGACAGCCACGGGCATCCGGCCTATCGGTTGTCGTTGCAGACCCGCGAACAGCATATCCGCCGCGAAAAGGCGACCAGCAATGTCTGTACCGCGCAGGCCCTGCTGGCCGTCATGGCGTCGATGTATGCGGTGTTTCATGGGCCAGAGGGCTTGCAAGCCATCGCCCAACGGATCCATCGCAAGACCGCGCGACTGGCGCGAGGGCTTGAGGAGGCCGGGTTCTCGGTCGAACCGGCGGTGTTTTTCGATACCATCACGGTCGAGGTCGGGCCGCTGCAATCGGCCGTCATGCAACTGGCGGTCGAGAACGGGATCAACCTGCGCCGGGTCGGGACGACAAAGGTCGGCATTTCTGTCGATGAACGCACCCGGCGCGCGACGATCGAGGCGGTCTGGCGCTCGTTTGGCATTGACCGCAAGGACGACGACCTGACCCCGCGTTACCGGGTGCCCGAGGCGCTGCACCGTGACACGACCTATCTGACCCATCCGATTTTCCATATGAACCGGGCCGAAACCGAGATGATGCGCTATATGCGCCGCCTGTCGGATCGCGATCTGGCGCTGGACCGGGCGATGATCCCGCTGGGGTCCTGCACCATGAAGCTGAACGCGGCCGCCGAGATGATGCCGATCACCTGGCCGGAATTTTCGATGATCCATCCGTTTGTGCCAAAGGAACAAGCGGCGGGCTATTACCATCTGATCGACGACCTGATTGCAAAACTCTGTGTGATTACCGGCTACGACGCGATGTCGATGCAACCCAATTCGGGGGCGCAGGGCGAATATGCCGGACTGCTGACGATCATGGCCTATCACCGGTCGCGCGGGGACGATCAGCGCAAGGTCTGCCTGATCCCGGTGTCGGCGCATGGCACAAACCCGGCCAGCGCGCAGATGTGCGGGATGGATGTTGTCGTCGTCAAATCCGCCGCGAATGGCGATATCGACGTGGCCGATTTCAAGGCCAAGGCGGCGTCGGCGGGCGACCGTCTGGCCGCCTGCATGATCACCTATCCCAGCACCCACGGCGTGTTCGAGGAAACCGTGACCGAGGTTTGCCAGATCACCCATGACATGGGCGGGCAGGTCTATATCGACGGCGCCAATATGAACGCGATGGTCGGGCTGAGCAAACCCGGCGAAATTGGCGGCGATGTCAGCAACCTGAACCTGCACAAGACGTTTTGCATCCCGCATGGCGGCGGCGGACCGGGGATGGGGCCGATCGGCGTCAAGGCGCATCTGGCGCCGTTCCTGCCCGGTCATCCACAGACGGGTGGCAACGAAGGGCCGGTATCGGGCGCACCATTCGGGTCGCCGTCGATCCTGCCGATTTCCTGGGCCTATGTGCTGATGATGGGCGGGCAGGGGCTGACGCAGGCGACCAAGGTAGCGATTTTGAACGCCAACTACATCGCCAAGCGACTGGATGGGGCGTTCAACGTGCTGTTCAACGGGCATAACGGCCACGTCGCGCACGAATGTATCCTCGACACCCGGCCCTATGCCGACAGTGCCGGAGTGTCGGTGGATGATATCGCCAAGCGTCTGATCGACAACGGTTTTCACGCACCGACGATGAGCTGGCCGGTGACCGGGACGCTGATGGTCGAACCGACCGAAAGCGAAACCAAGGCCGAGCTCGACCGCTTTTGCGACGCCATGCTGGCGATCCGCGCCGAGATTGGCCGGATCGAGGCGGGCGACTGGCCACGCGACAACAATCCGCTGGTCAACGCACCCCATACGGTCGAGGATTTGCTGGGCGACTGGGATCGGCCCTATACCCGCAAAGAGGCCTGCCACCCACCGGGGTCGTTCCGGGTCGATAAATACTGGGCGCCGGTCAACCGGGTGGACAACGTCTATGGCGACCGGCATCTGGTCTGCACCTGTCCGCCGTTGACCGATTATCTGGATGCTGCCGAGTGATTGAACTTAAAAGGAAAAACCATGTCTGACGTGCAAAAGAACTACATCGCCGGGGCATGGGTCGCGGGCGGCGATGCTATCGAGAACCGCAATCCGTCGGACTTGTCCGATCTGGTGGGGATGTATGCGCAGGCGACGGCGGCGCAACTTGACGATGCGATTGCCGGCGCCGCGCGGGCGCAGCGGGAATGGGCCGGATACGGGCTGGAACGCAAACAGGCCGTGCTGATGGCCATTGGCAATGAACTGATGGCGCGGGCGGCGGAGCTGGGTGAACTTCTGTCCCGCGAAGAAGGCAAACCTTTGGCCGAGGGCAAGGGCGAGGTGTTTCGCGCCGGACAGTTTTTCACTTACTACGCGGCGGAGGTGCTGCGCCAGATCGGCGATACCGCCGCATCGGTGCGGGCGGGCGTCGATGTCGAGGTGCATCGCGAGCCTGTGGGCGTCGTCGCTATCATCAGCCCGTGGAATTTTCCGACCGCCACGGCGTCATGGAAAATCGCGCCCGCGCTGGCCTTCGGCAATGCCGTCATCTGGAAACCGGCCAACCTGACCCCGGCATCGGCGGTGGCGCTGACCGAAATCATCGGCCGTCAGGACATCCCCAAGGGTCTGTTCAATCTGGTCATGGGCGCGGGGCGCGATGTCGGGCAACGGCTGGTCGAAAGTCCCGGCACAAACGCGATTTCATTCACCGGATCGGTGCCGGTGGGCAAGGGGATTGCGGCGGCGGCGGTGCAAAACCTGACCAAGGTGCAGATGGAGATGGGGAGCAAGAACGCGCTGGCAGTGATGGATGACGCCGACCTTGATCTGGCCGTCACCTGCGCGCTGGGCGGGGCGTTCGGCAGCACCGGGCAGAAATGCACGGCGTCGTCGCGGGTTGTCGTGACGGCTGGCATCCACGATGCGTTTGTTGCAAAATTCGTTGCAGGGGCCAAGGCTTACAAGGTCGGGCATGCCCTGCACGAAGGCACCCAGATCGGCCCCGTCGTCAGCGAAACGCAGTTGAATGACAACCTCGGCTGGGTTGACAAGGGCCGCGCCGAGGGGGCCGAGCTGGCCTGCGGCGGCGACCGCCTGAACCGCGACACCGATGGCTATTTCATGGCCCCCGGCGTGTTCCTGAACACCACCAACGCGATGCAGATCAACCGGCAGGAAATGTTCGCGCCCCTGGCGTCGGTCATCAAGGTTGCCGACTATGACGAGGCGTTGCACGTCGTTAACGACACCAATTTCGGTCTGACCTCCGGCATCATGACGACCTCGCTGGCCAAGGCTTCGCATTTCCGGCGCAACGCCCGGACCGGTTGTGTGATGGTCAATCTGCCGACAGCGGGCACCGATTACCACGTCCCGTTCGGCGGACGCGGCGACAGTTCCTACGGCCCGCGCGAACAGGGGGCCTATGCGGCGGAATTCTACACCACGGTCAAAACCGCCTATATTGCGGCGGGCAGTCCGTGACTTACCGCATCGACAACCTGCAATATGCCAACTGGTCGGAAAAGATATTCCGGCAGATGCGGGCTGGCGGGCTGGACGCGGTGCACGTCACCATCACCTACCACGAAAATTTCCGCGAGACGGTGGCGCAGTTCGAACGCTGGAACCGCTGGTTTGAACAATTCCCCGATCTGATCTTTCAGGCCCGGACCGGGGCCGACGTGCGGCTGGCGCGCGACACCGGGCGCACGGCGATATTCTTTGGCGCGCAGAACCCCAGTGTCATCGAGGATGACATCGGGCTGGTCGAGATTGCCCATACCCTTGGCCTGCGGTTCATGCAGTTAAGCTATAACAATCAATCACTTCTGGCGACGGGCTGCTACGAAGCCAACGACCCCGGTATCACCCGCATGGGCCGTCAGGTGATTGCGGAAATGAATCGGGTCGGGCTGGTCGTCGATATGTCGCATTCGGCGGATCGCTCCACTTTGGAGGCGATCGAAATATCGTCGCGCCCGATCGCGATCACCCACGCCAACCCGCATTGGTGGGCTCCGGCGCTGCGCAATAAAAACGAGGATGTGCTGCGGGCCTTGGCCGGGTCGGGCGGGATGCTGGGGTTTTCGCTCTATCCGCATCATCTGAAAGGGAAATCCGACTGCACGCTGACGGATTTCTGCGAGATGGTCGCGCGGACAGCCGAGATGATCGGGGTTCAACACCTCGGGATCGGGTCGGACCTGTGTCAGGATCAACCGGACTCGGTCGTCGAATGGATGCGCGTCGGGCGTTGGACCAAGCAGGTGGATTATGGCGAAGGGTCGGCTGCGGCGGCAGGCTTTCCGCCGATGCCGGACTGGTATCGCGACAACCGCGATTTTGGCGCCATTGGCGACGGCTTAAGGGCCGTCGGCATGTCGGAAACCGAGGTGGCAGGGATCATGGGCGACAACTGGTTGGCGTTCTACGATGCCGGGTTCGGGTCTGCGGCATGACGGTCTCGCCGCGCCCGCCCGAACAGGTGATGCGGCTTGCCCGGATGGGGTCGTTCCATCAGCACCGACTTTCGTTCATGCGGATTTTGCTGCGGCGGATAAAGGCGGACGGGTGGACGTTTTCCCGACCCAGGTTCGATTTCGATGCCAAGGGCGTTGGGGTCGGTCTTTACGTCGCGCAGACGCCGGACCGCGCCTATACGCTGGTTGCCTTTGGCCATGACCTGCCGCCCGATATGCGGTCTGACCGGGTCATCGCGACCGCGTGGGACGCGACGTTTACCTTGTTCGACGGGATTCCGACCGTCGCCGATGTGGAACGTCTGCGCAAGAACGTGCCGCTGCAAGAGGCGGGGCGCGTCACCGGCGCCGAGTTGACGGTCAGTCGCGCCAATCGGTCGGTGCGACTGTGGGATCATGTGGTGGATCGGCTGGCCGCCGGGCAGCAACCCGATGGCGATATGCTGACCGACGTCGGCTATCTGATGCGCACGACGGCGGTGTATGGATCCGGCAAACTGGGGGCAGCCGACCGCGAGGTGATTGCGGACCGCGTCGAATGTGCGCCGCCATTCCAGATGGAGATGCTGACGGTGTTCCTGATCCGCGCCTTTGTGGCCGATCTGGTCGAACACATGGCCCGCGCCAAAGGCGGCGATACGGCGGTGCCACTGGCCGCCGATCTGCGGCGTCGGCTGGGCATCGGCAATTCGACGGGGCTAGGCATGGCCCCGTTCCTTGTCACCCATCCGGTGTTGTTGAACAACTGGATCGCGGCCCGCGAAGAAGCCTTGGCAGTCGTCAGGCGGCTGCCCCGCGCCAATCCGGTCGATGTTGCAAAGTTCCGGGCCTTGGCTGGGCGGGCAAGCAGAAACATAGACGAATGGCGGTCAGTGCATCCGCTTCAGGTTGCAAAACTGCAAACACTGCGGCGCGACATGGCAGCGTTGCAGGATCATCTGGCGACTGCCGATCTGGGCGGCGACGCGCCGTGGGATACCTTGTATCGCTGGGCCGAAACCGCACTGGGCCTCGACGCGCAGGAATTGCTCGTCTCGTTGCTGATGGAACCCTACGGCGCCCTGATCGACGGGTTTTCCTGCTGCATGAGCGCGGATGAAGCGGCGGCGTTTACCATTGACGGGGCGATGCCTGTCGGGGTGCTGCGGCGGATTCTAGGGCAGGTTTATGGCTGGGCATTGACGACCGACTGGGACGATCGGGCGGCGCAGGCGCGGGTCTGGTATGTGTCCGTGGAAAAGTTGGAACCGCGTATGGGTGAGCGGTTCGATGAACCGATTGCCGCCTACGAACAACCGCTTTCGCCGGGGCGCGAAGCGGCGCGGTTGCATACCGATCTGGCCGACTGGGCCGACGATGCCCCGGTCGCTGATCTGCTGCTGGCCCATCCCGAACACCGTCACACGGTCCGTCGCGCCCAGATCGCCGCCCGCTATCCCTACGCCGAAATTCGCGACAACACGATTGCCGCCGACGTACTGCCAATCGACATGCTGCGGGCAAAGCTGGCGTTTTTCGGGGCGCAGCATTTCGATCCGCGATCCGACCGCTGGGTCAGGATCACCATGTTCCGTGGCGCCCCCTATCCGGGCGAGTTGGCTGCGGCTGATCCCGACGACTGGACCTATCCAGCATGACATGGTCACTGAACGAGGTCACGGCACTGGCCCGCAAGGCGGCGCGCGGGGCCGGACACAGTTGGGGCATCGCCGAAGAGTCGGGTCGTACCGTCAACTGGCTGGCCGCACGCGGTGTCGACGCGCCGGGAATGCTGGCGCGGTTGTTGGGCGGGCAGGGCGGCGTCGCGATGGCCCCGCGGATCGGCCCCCATTGGGCCAATGACGGCTGGATCTGCCCGATCATGACCGGTGCGGCGCTAGCGGATCGTGCGATGGCGCTGGACGATCCAGTGCGGTTTCACAGGCTGGCGATGCCGCTGCTGTTGGCCCCTGCAGTGGCGACAGTCGCGCTGCTGCGCGACGTGGTTTTGCGCCTCGACTGGGGCAATGGTGGTTTTGTCACGGATGGCCGGGACCTGTGGGTCAACGGGGCCTCCGACTCAGCTGAAACGGCAACCATGACGGAAGTGTCGCGCCCCACAGCCCCGGCACGGCTTTGCACGGCGCGAGTCCGGGTCGACCCGGAAACCGCCGCGATCCTGGACGATTTCGCCGCCCGCACCTACGCCCCCGCAACCGACGCAAGTCGGGCCGGGGCCGGGGCGCGGGGGTCAGACAATGACTGAAGGAGACGCGGTCAGGGTTAAGCTGGCGATCAGCGTGCTGTCGATGAGGTGTAGGTGACGGGCGCTGAAATGTGGCACAGACCGCATGGCGAAACCTGAACCCGAGGCGGCTTTCAGGCAAGATCAGGGTCGGCCCGGGCCAACCGGCCATCGACCCTGATCTGTGACGGCCCGTTCCGATTTTCGTTCAGCAGGGCCGGATCAACCAGTTCACTGATGCGCATCCGGCCGCTGTCGCCAAACCGCTCTGGCGCGGCGGCCAGTCGAAATAGCAGCTTGCGCCGCAAGGCGATCTCTTCATTGGACATCAGATGTTGCATGGTTTCGACCCGGATTGTGCCTGCGAACATGCTGGCTCGAGGGGCCTGAATATCCGGTTAAAATGGCAAACGAGCGCCGCGCGGGCGACAGGATTGTGGCGGTGAAATTGCGCCCAGCTAACAGACACTGCCGTGGTCCGTGCATTCGGACCTAAGTCCATAGCCGACCTACGGCCCCAATGCTAGAAAACGCAGATGAATTCATCGGTCAAATCGTTTCATTGGCGCGACCTTACCTTGCCGGGCCAATTTCTATTGGCGGGTGCAATCGTGATGATCATCGCGATGGTCGTCGTGGGCAACTGGATTTCCCGGCGGATCGAAGATGCTGTGGTGCAAAATTCCGCCACGTCCGCGGCGTTATTCATGGAAAGCTTCATCTCGCCGCTCAGTCAGGAGTTGGCTGAAACCGATACGCTGTCACCGCCTGCAAGACAGGCGTTGGCCGAGATATTCGAAGGAACGGTTCTGGGCGAGCGGGTCGTGTCCTACAAGATATGGCTGACGGGTGGTCGAGTCGTGGATTCATCCGACCCATCGCTGGTTGGGAAAACATTTGAGCCAACCGAGGATTTGAAACTGGCCTGGACTGGCGTCGTTGCTTCGTCTTTTGAGGACCTGAACGATCTTGAAGACGAGGCGGAAGCTGAGCTGGGTATTCCGTTGCTGGAGGTTTACAGCCCAATTCGCGAAGCCTGGACAGGTAAAGTCATAGCGGTCGCTGAATTCTACGAACGCGCCGATCAACTTGCAGCGGATATCAATAGAGCGCGCCGCACTAGTTGGTTTGTTGTCGGCGGTGTCTTTCTAGCCAGCGGCGTTTTTCTTTTCGGAATCGTTCAGACCGGGGGAAAAACAATTCGTCGGCAACAACACGCGCTGGCAGACCAACTGGCACGGACAGAGGAGGTGTCGCGGCAGAACGTTGCGCTGCGCCAACGCGCGGTGAGTGCATCATCCCGCGCGACGGCGCAGACCGAACGGGCTATCCGTCGCATCGGATTTGATCTGCATGACGGACCGGCACAGTATCTCTCTCTTGCTTCGTTGCGCATGGACGCGGCATTGGCCAATGCAACACCTGCACCGACTGATGTGGAGCTTGTTCGCAACTCGCTCGACAAGGCGCTGGATGAGATCAGAATAATCGCGCGCGGCCTTGCCTTGCCCGATCTGGACACGTTGGACTTTACAGGGCTGATCGAGCGAGCGGTCCAGGACCACACACGTCAGACCGGCGTTGAGATCAAGTTGGATCTTGCGAGCGGTTCGGCTCCGTCGCTTGATTATGCTCAGAAGCTCTGCATCTTCCGGTTCCTTCAGGAGGCACTGTCAAACGCCAGCCGTCATGGCCACGTCGACCACGTAAATGTCTTGGCTTACGCAGACAGGCGCAAAGTTTCGGTCATGGTGCAGGATGCGGGCAGCGGTTTTGATACATCGCAAACCCGCGCTGTTCGGCAGGATGGCGGGCAGGGGCTTTTTAGCCTTGTGGATCGCGCCGAAAGCATCGGCGGCGAGGTGAACATCATATCCGCGCCTGACAAGGGCACCTCGATCACCCTCATTCTACAGATTGGAGAAATCTAGTCATGATCATTCGCATTGTTCTGGCCGACGATCACCCGATCTTTCGGGACGGTCTGGTTCACAGCATTGAGGAAACCGGAGATTTTAAGGTCGTTGGCGTTGGTGGGTCGGCGGATGAAGCCGTCACGCTGGCCGCCCAGCACAAACCCGACATTGTGCTGCTCGATCTGTCCATGCCCGGCAATGGGATCACTGCGGCGGCGCGCATTTCGCAGGCCGGGTCGGCAAAAGCCATCGCGATGCTGACCGTTTCCGAGGACAGCGGCGATGTGACGGCCGCAATGCAGGCCGGGGCAATCGGCTATCTGCTGAAAGGCGTGTCGGCGACCGAACTTCGGGACATTCTGGGACGCATCGCCAAAGGGGAAGCGCATGTATCGCCGGGATTGGCGGCACAGGTCCTTCGGATCATGCAGAGCAGCAAAACCGCCGAACCGAATCCGATTGATGACCTGACGAAGCGGGAAGAAGACATTCTGAAGGGCGTGGCGGCTGGCAAGAGCAACCGGGAGATTGGCGACGCCCTGGAAATTCAGGAGAAAACCGTCAAACATTACATGACGATCATTCTGAGCAAACTGCAGGCCCGAAACCGGGTCGAAGCTGCGCTGATTGCCCAGGAAGCCTGGCGAAAGAAGTGACTATTGGTCCAGCAAGCGGCGCAGCCGGGCCAGATCATCCGGCCGTGCCCACCGATTGGAAACGGTTCGGCCTTTCGGATCGGTCAGGCGGTACCGTCCATTGCGTATCCATTCCTGCCAGCCGTTGGCATACTCGATTTCGACGTTGTCGTCCGAACTGATCCGACCGTCGTAGCTGTTGTTTCCGGGGCCGCTGTTGTCATCGTCACCGTCGTCACCACCGTTCCCGCGACCACTGTTGTCTAGGCCGCCATCCCTGCCGTTTCCGGGGCCGCTGTTATCACTGCCGCCACCTCCATCGTCGCTGCCTTTTGCATAAGCAAAAGGAAAACCGACCGTCAGGTCGGTTTTCGCGGTGATATCAAACCGGATCGGAAAAGCCGCAATCAGAATGCCAAGCCAAAGTGCCATAAGCCACTTTTTGCAGCATTTCAGCATGGCTTGTTTCGCCTTTCCGTTCAGATGCAGGGCGTCTTTTCGGACACTTTGTAGCCAATACTATTCTCGGGCGCATCGGACGAAGGTCCGGTGTTATCCCTAGGCAAAGGCCAGTACGGATTCCCAACCAACGTCCGTCTGCCGGCTTGGCGGCGATCATCCCCCGCTTGCGCATGATCGGCAGGAAGTGGTTGTCGCGGCTGACCTCCATCAATGCGGCGATGCTGACCTGCACCCCAATATCCCCCAGCCTGCGCAGAGGAGTTTGGCAGCCGAAACCCGAATCCGGGTTCCGAAATTTGACCGCCTTAAATAATTGCTACAGCCAGCCGCCGCGCTGTGCCACCATGACAAGAACGCATCATGGACGCCAAAATGGTCAGAAGGCCCACCATAAAAGATGTCGCCAAGGCAGCAGGCGTCAGCCACACGACCGTGGATCGCGCTCTGAACGGGCGCGCCCTTGTCCGCGATGAAACCATGCGAAAGATCGCGGATGCGGCGCACCGGGTTGGTTATCACGGCAAAGGCATCCTCCAGAGCAAGCTCGACAAGCCGATCCCGGAACTGCGGCTTGGCTTTGTGCTCTTGAAGAAATCCCAAGAGTTCTACAAGAATTTCGCCGAGCAGATCGAACAGGAAATTGCGCGAAGATCAGATTTTCGGATCACGGCAGACGTTCGGTTTTCATCGTCGCAGTCGCCCAACGAGTTCGCGGAACTGCTGGCCGATCTTGGGCGCCGCTGCGATGCTATTGCCTGTACCGCAGTCAACGATCAACGGCTCAACCAGGTTGTTCAGACGTTGAAAGACGACGGCGTGGTTGTTGTTTCGCTGTTGAACGATTTTGCGCAGGGAATCCGCAAAGGGTATCTCGGGCTTAACAACATGAAAGTCGGACGTCTTGCCGCGTGGATGATCACCAAGACGGTGCATCAGCCCGGTAAGCTGGCCATTTTCGTCGGCGGCAAACGCTGGCATGGGCATGACCTGCGCGAGGTCGGCTTTCGGTCATTTGTGCGCGAAATCGACCGTGGTTATGGGGTGCTGGATACGCTGGTTAACCTTGAAACCCGGCAGTTGACCTATGAGGCAACGCTGGACCTGTTGCACCGTCATCCTGACCTGAAAGGCATTTATGTCGCGGGTGGAGGAATGGAGGGCGCCATCGCTGCCCTGCGCGAGATCCATGACGTGCCGCGCGTGGTTCTGGTCGTCAACGAACTGACGGCGGAAAGCCGCAGTGCCCTGATCGACGGTTATGTGACGATGGCGATTTCCACACCCTTGCCAGAGCTGTGCAAAACGCTGATCGACCTGATGATCAAGTCAGGCGGGCAGGGCGATGATGGGACATCGAGCCAGCACTTTCTTGAACCCCGCATCGTTTTGCCGGAAATGTTGTGATGGCGTAAACACGTCATTTTTTCGAACGGCATGCGTCAAGAATGACATATAATCTGCTGCCTTCATTGACCGAATCGCACATCGCGACGCAAAGTTTCGCCAAGTTCACAATTTGCACGGCGAGGGTGCGGCGGACGTGAACTGGGGGGCACGATGCAAACTGCGCTGAACCACATGACGACGCCCGGTTTGGGATATGCGGCGTTTCTTGATCTTGCGGCACGTCTTGGCTGTGTCGGGGTCGAGGTGCGCAATGATCTGGGTAAACCGCTTTTTGACGGCCTTGAACCGGTAAGCGCGGGAAAATTGGCCAGTGACAAGGGGTTGCGCATTGTCGGCCTCAGTCAGGTTTACCCGTTCAACAGTTGGGACAGCGCCCGTGAAGCCGAAGTTCGCGCCCTGATCGACACCGCCAAGACAGTCGGTGCCGAAACCATCAGCCTGATCCCGCGCAATGACGGGACCGGTTTGGGCAACGGCGAACGGCAGGCCAACCTGCGCCTTGCAATGAAGGCGATCCTGCCGATGTTGCGGGACAGCCAGACTACCGCGTTGGTTGAACCCTTGGGTTTCAGGCGTTCATCGCTGCGGTCAAAGTCCGAGCTGGTCGATATGATCGAAACCATCGACGGCACGGCCCATTTCAAACTGGTTCACGATACATTTCACCACGCGCTTGCCGATGCTGGCCCGATTTTCCCGACCCATACCGGGATTGTCCATATCTCGGCCGTCGTCGATCCGGACTTGTCGGTCGACCAGATGGAAGACGAACACCGCGTGCTGATCGATGCCAGCGACCGTCTGGGCAATGTCGCGCAGATCGCCGCGCTGATCGACGCAGGCTACGCAGGGCCGATTTCATACGAGTGCTTCTCGCCCGCGACCCACGCGATTGCGGACCCCTATACCGAGATCAAACGATCATTCGATTTCATTTCCTCGCAACTGCGGCTGAAAGCGGCCTGAGCGCGGAAATTGATTGCCCCGAACAACGGGGCTCCGGCAAATAATGGTGTGCCGGACACCGCCACTGGGAGAAAACAAATGAAAAAGACCCTTTTTGCTGCTGGCCTTGCTTCGCTTTTGTCGACCACTGCCATGGCCCAGAACGTCGGCGTTTCAATGTCGCGTTTCGACGACAACTTTCTGACCGTTCTGCGGAACGGCATGCAGACATATGCTGACGAAAACGGCATCGGCGTACAGATCGAAGATGCGCAGGATGACGTGGCCAAGCAGCTTGACCAGATCAACAACTTCATCGCCTCGGGCGTCGATGCGATCGTCGTGAACCCGGTCGACACCTCGGCCACGCAAGCGATGTCGGATGCGGCAGCCGCGGCCAACATGCCTCTGGTCTATGTCAACCGCCAACCCGTCAACCTTGATACCTTGCCCGACAATCAGGCTTTCGTGGCCTCGAACGAGGTCGATTCCGGCACCTTGGAAACTATCGCGCTGTGCGACAACTGGAAGGCCGAAGGCAAGACCGACGTCAATGTTTACGTCATGCAGGGACAGCTTTCCAACCAGGCCGCGGTGCAACGCACCGCCGATATCTATGACGTGATCGACGCCGGCAAATGTGCCGTCACCGTAAACGTGATCGACCAGCAAACCGCTAACTGGAGCCGCGACGAGGCGCAGAACCTGATGACCAACTGGTTGTCGACAGGGACCGCATTCGACGGCGTCATCGCTAACAACGACGAAATGGCGATCGGCGCGATTCAGGCGATGAAAGCTGCCGGGATTGATATGGCTTCGGTGCAGGTTGGCGGTGTCGATGCGACGCAGGATGCGCTGGTCGCGATGCAGTCCGGTGATCTGGACGTGACGGTTTTCCAAAACGCGGCCGCGCAAGGGTCGGGTTCGCTGAACGCCGCCGTCGCATTGGCCAAGGGCGAGCCTGTCGATCAGACCGTCTGGGTGCCCTTTGAACTGGTGACGCCGGACAACATCGATACCTACTTGTCGAAGAACTAAGGCCAGGGTTTGCACAACAACCAACCCAGAGAGCGGCGCGACTGACGTGCCGCTCTCTTCCGCACCTGAAAAGAAATCGAGGGAGCAATCGGAATGTCGGAAAGCGAACATGGCGTCGGCGGGTTGAAATACGACCCGAAAAAGCGGGCAAAGCCGCAGGAATTCAACGTCTTTCTGGCCCTTGTTCTGATAGTCGTCACGTTCGAGGTTCTGGGGCGGCTGATTAGCGGCGACAGTTTTCTCTTCAACACGCGCGACAACGTCGACGCGATCTTTAACTGGCCGCGGTTGAATATCATCATCCTTCAGGTCTCGATCATCGGGATCATCGCGCTGGGTGTGACGCAGGTCATCATTTCTGGCGGGATTGATCTTTCGTCCGGTTCGATCGTCGGCGCGACGGCCATGGTGGCGATGAGTTTCGCCCAGACCGGGTTGGTTAACGGTAACCCCAACCCAAAGGCGATCTTTGGCGATTGGGCGATGGACCTGCCGGTCATCGCGCCCATCGTTATCGGTCTGGCCTGCGGTATGTTCGCGGGCGCCATCAATGGCCTGCTGATCGCCTATACCCGCATCCCGCCCTTTATCGCGACGCTGGGCATGATGGTGTCGGCGCGCGGCTTTTCAAAGTGGTGGTCAAATGGCAACCCGGTCTCGTTTCCGACCGAAAGTTACGCGGCATTGGGCAAAGGCATGTTGCCGGTCGTCTATTTCATCGCACTGGCGATCCTGCTGCATCTGGTCATGCGCTACACGGTCTATGGCAAACATATCTATGCAATCGGGTCGAACGAAGATGCCGCCCGGATGTCGGGGATCAAGGTGGCCCGACAAAAGGTACTGATCTATACCATCGCCGGAATGCTGGCCGCCGCTGCGGCGATCATCCTGTCGTCCAAGAACCTGACTGCCCAGGCCGGCATGGGCGTCATGTACGAACTTGACGCCATTGCCATGACCGTGATCGGCGGGGTGTCGTTGGCAGGCGGGCGCGGGTCAATCCTTGGCACCGTGCTGGGGGCGCTGATTTTTGGCGTGATTATCTCGGGTTTCACGTTCCTGCGGCTCGACGCCTATTACCAAGAGATGGTGAAGGGCGCGATCATCGTCGGGGCCGTGGTGCTGGATCAATGGCGACAACGCCGGACCGCGGCGCGGGTTTGAGGAGACAGACCATGAGCGATATCATTCTCGAAACCCGCGATCTGACGAAATTCTACGGCGGCGTTCACGCGCTGGAAGGTGCGGATTTCATCCTGCGCAAGGGCGAACATGTTGCCATCATGGGCGACAACGGGGCGGGTAAATCGACCTTTGTGCGCCAGATCACCGGCGTCGAACAGCGCACCCGTGGCGACATCATCTTTGACGGTAGACCAACCAACTTTGACGGCCCGATTGCCGCTCGCAGGGCGGGCATCGAAACCGTGTTCCAGACTCTAGCGTTGGCCGACCACCTTGATGTGTCCGACAACCTGTTTCTGGGCCGCGAAATGACCAAATGGAATTGGTTGGGTCCGTTCCGGGTGCTTGATTACAAGGCGATGCGGGCCGCCACGCTGGCCTCGTTGGAAAAGACCGGGGTCAAGATCCCCAACATCCACAACACCATCCAAAACATGTCGGGCGGCCAGCGCCAGTGCGTTGCGATTGCGCGTACCGCGACGTTCCATTCCAAACTGACGATCATGGACGAACCGACCGCTGCCCTCGGCGTGCAGGAAACCGCGCAGGTCGAGAATATCATCCGAACGTTGAAAGACGCAGGAGAGCCCTTGATCCTGATCAGCCACAATATGCGGCAGGTCTTTGATCTGGTGGATCGCGTCGTGGTTTTCCGGCGTGGCAGAATTTGTGCCAACCTCGACATCCGCAACGAAAAGATTACGGGCGAGGATGTCGTTGGCTACATCACCGGGGCCAAGACCCAACCGGAATATAAAGGTGTCAACTGACAGAACATGCTGCTTTGGGTCGCCGGCGGTCATGGTCCGATCCGTTCACGCGCAAAAGCGAGGAACATCATGACTGCTAAAATCGCAATTCTTGGTGCGAACTGTTTCGGGCAGGTATAAGCGCTGACGTCGCAGCTGGCACCCATCTGAACAATCTGCAGGTCGCGGCGGCCACAAGCCCCTGACCATTGCCATCGCAGAAAGGAACAGAAATTGAGCGTCAAGATCGGCATATCCCCTATCGCCTGGCAGAACGACGACCTGCCGGACCTGACTGCGGCCTATACGATGGAACAGGCGCTACGCGAGGCTCGCGCCATCGGTTATACCGGCGTTGAGCGGGGTCGGCGGATGCCGCAGGGCACCGAAGGGCTGCGCCGCTACCTTGATGCGAACGACATCGCGCTGTGTGGCGGCTGGTGTTCGGGCAATCTGATGGTGCTTTCGGTGGCCGAGGAAATTGACGCAATCCGCCAACAGGTCGCGCAGTTCGTGGCGCTGAAATCGCCCTGTCTGGTCCATGCCGAATGTTCGAATACGGTGCAGGGTGCCATTGGCACGCCGGTCAATGACCGCCCCAAACTGTCAACGGACGAGATCAAGGCCTACGCCGGCAAGTTGTCCGAAGTCGCCAAATGGATGGCCGGTCAGGGCATGGTGCTGGCCTATCATCACCACATGGGGTCGATGATCGAGGATCAGGCAGACATCGACGCACTGATGGCCGGATCCTCGCCCGAGGTGACACTGCTTTTTGATACCGGGCATCTGCATTTTGGCGGTGCCGATGTGTTGGGGACGCTGCGCAAGTGGGGCGACCGGATCAGGCATGTGCATTACAAGGACGTGCGCGAAAACGTCACCCGGATGATCCGAGCCGAAAACCGCAGCTTTCTTGAAGGCGTGGTCGCAGGCGCCTTCACCGTGCCGGGCGACCCCGAAGGGTGTCTTGATTTCGCGGCGGTCACCGGCGAACTTGCCAAGATGGATTATGACGGATGGATCGTTGTCGAGGCAGAACAGGATCCGGCCAAAGCCCCGCCTGATGTCTATTCCAAGATCGGATACGACCATATCGTCGCGACTTGCCTTCAGGCCGGTCTGTCAATCGAAAGCTGAAGTATGAGGTTTTTCGACCTGCGTCTGCCGTTCTTCTTGCCGCTTTGGCGTCGCGCTGCGACCGTTGTGGTGGCTGGTGGCTGGGCGGTTGTCGAACTGGCCACCGGCAGTCCGGGCTGGGCAATATTGTTCGGCAGCCTTGCCGCCTATTGCGCCTATCAGTTTTTCGTCGCTTTCAATCCGGACGACTACAAGGACACCGAGAAATGACCGAACTTCTGCGCAAACCTTTCGGAAACCACGGCAAGGTCCACGATATCACTGTCGAAAACGCGGGTTGGCGCTATGTCGGTTTTGGTCTGTACCGCCTGCGCCCCGGCGAAACCGTCGCCGAACCCACGGGTGACCGCGAGATCATTCTTGTGATCGTCGAAGGCAAGGCCGCCGTCACTGGTGCCGGGCAGGACTGGGGGATCTTGGGCGACCGGATGAACGTCTTTGAAAAATCGCCGCCGCATTGCCTTTATCTGCCCAGCGGCGCCGATTGGACCGCGACCGCCGAAACGGATTGCGTCATTGCCGTATGCAGTGCACCGGGCAAGGGCGGTCATCCGGCGCGCCGGATCGGCCCCGACGGGATCGCCCTGACCGCGCGGGGCAAAGGCACCAACACCCGCCATATCAACAACATCGCGATGGAGAACGAGGACTATTGCGACAGTCTGCTTGTCACCGAAGTCTTTACGCCCGCCGGGCACTGGTCGTCCTACCCCAGTCACCGCCATGACGAAGACGATTTCCCCCGGATCACCTATCTTGAGGAAACCTATTATCACCGCCTGAACCCGGCCAACGGATTTGGCATCCAGCGGGTCTATACCGACGACTTGCAGTTGAACGAGACGATGGCGGTTGCCGATGGCGATGTCGTCCTTGTCCCGCGTGGCCACCACCCCTGCGGCGCGCCCTATGGGTTCGAGATGTATTATCTGAACGTCATGGCCGGCCCGCGCCGCAACTGGCGGTTCGTTCCGGCGCCCGAGGTCGCGTGGATCATGGAGCGGGACGCGTAACCCCGCACGACCTAAAAGGATTCCGGGACATAAAGCGTCGGCGTCAAAAAGTGCTGGCCGGTCGAGGTGTCGAGCCTGTCCAAAGCCGCCGTGATCATCTGGTCAACCAAATCCTGACAAAGCTGGCGCAGCGGGGTCGCGATGACCATGCTGACATAGCGGTCGATCAGCGCCTTGCGGCTCTCGGCGGTCAGTTCGTTCACCACCAGTGCGATCTTTCCCGGTGGCCGGGCTTCGCGCAGGGCCGCAATCGCGCCCTCCATCCCGCCACCGGCCACATAGATGCCCCGCAGGTCGGGGTGTCGGTTCATCAGATCCAGCGTCGCCTCATAAGTCACCTGTCGGGTTTCCAGATTAACGACGGTTCCCAACATACTGAAGTCAGGTGAATTTTCGCGAATGTAGCTTTGAAATCCGCTTTCGCGCATCAGGTGCCCGTGCCATCGGTTGCCGCCGACAAAGACCGCCAGCTTGCCGGGGTCGCGCATCTGCGTTGTGATCATCCACGCGGCGATCCGCCCGACCTTGACGTTATCGAGCCCGAGGTAATTGCGCCGCACGCCTTGGGCGAAATCGTTCAGCAGGGCGAAAACCGGAATCTCCGCAGCTTTCAGTTCGGCCACCAGATCCGACAGGCCAGGATGATTGATCGCCGAGGACGCCACCACATCGCAGGTCTTGGCGACCTCGCGCAGTTCGCCGGCAAAATCGTCCGGGGCCTGCGACGCCGCAAAGCGGATCGTCGCACGTCCGCGGATATCGGCGCGATCATCGACGGCCTGTTTGAGCGCACGGGCAAAGTTCTGATAAAACTCCTGCGCGCCCTTATGCAGAACGAACCCGAACCGGACCAAAGGCCTCGCCGATTCAAACCGCCGCGCGGTCAGAACCCGGGTCGGATAACCGATCCGCTCGGCGGCATCGACCACCTTGTCCAGCATTTCAGGGCGCACGTTGGATCGCCCATTCAGAACGCGGTCGACGGTCGCCACGCCGACATTTGCGGCAATCGCCAGATCCTTGATCGTCGGTCTTTTGGGCATCACGCACCTTGATCGTATCACATCAGATAAGGCCTCAATAAATGATGCAATTTGATGTAATAGCAAGCCCGGAACTGCACGAATCCAGGCCGCCGTGCTAAATGAGATCAAGCCAAACCTTTGTGCGGGAGTTCACGATGACCAAACGCGACTATTCCTTGCTTGGACCGGATTCGGAGCGTGCCGTTGACAACGGTCTTGCCGCTGCCGCTTGGTATCACACTGATATTCCGCGAAAAGACATGAAATTATTGATGAAACGTGAGGATCAGCCTGCAATCCGTGACACGATCATCCTGTTTGGATCAATGTTTGTCTTCGCGGCGATCGGCATCGCGCTCTGGCCGACGTGGTGGTCGGCGCCATTTTGGCTGACCTACGGTGTATTGTACGGCTCGGCGATGGACAGTCGTTGGCACGAATGTGGCCACGGAACACCTTTCCGCACGGCGAAATACAACGACTGGGTTTATCAGGTCGCATCCTTCTGCATGGTCCGCAATCCGGTGACATGGCGGTGGAGCCACGCCCGCCACCACACCGACACGATCATCGTCGGTCGCGATCCCGAAATTGTCGCGATGCGCCCGCCCGCGCTGTTTCGTATTTTTCTGAATCTTTTTGGGATCATTGATGCCTATCAGGGATGGAGGCGGATGCTCCTGAACGCCTCGGGTCGGCTGGATGCCGAGGAGATCACCTATATCCCCGAAACCGAACACCACAAGGTCGTGCGCATCGCCCGGATCTGGGTGGTCATTTATGCCATCGTCATCACGCTGGCCATCGCGTTGCAGTCTTTGTTGCCCCTGATGTTGATTGGTCTGCCGCGGCTTTATGGGGCATGGCACCACGTCCTGACCGGCGTCTTGCAGCACGCGGCCCTCGCCGAAAACGTCATTGATCACCGGCTGAACAGCCGCACGGTTTACATGAATCCGGTCAGCCGATTCATTTACTGGAACATGAATTATCACGTCGAACACCACATGTTCCCGATGGTGCCCTACCATCAACTCCCGACGCTACATGCGATGATCAAGCATGACCTGCCCGCGCCCAACACCTCGATCTGGAGCGCCTACAAAGAGGCGCTCCCGATCTTGCGCAGACAGCTTGCGCACCACGATGATTTCTTGCAACGCGCGCTGCCGGCGACGGCCCGGCCCTACCGCGTCGATCTGCATGAGGTGGCTTTGGGCGCTAACACGACGACCGACACGACGTTGTCGGCCATTCCGGCGGAATAGAGAAAGAGAGAACGTGATGACAAACTGGATCGACGCATGCGCCACAGATGACATCGACGCCGAAGACGTGATCCGTTTCGATCACGACGGGCGCACCTTTGCCATCTACCGCTCGCCCGACGACGACTATTTCTGCACCGATGGGCTTTGCAGCCACGAACAGGTGCATCTGGCCGACGGTCTGGTCATGGACCACACCATTGAATGCCCCAAACACAACGGCCAGTTCGACTATCGCACGGGTGCGGCAATGCGCGCCCCGGTCTGCGTGAATCTGGCGACCTATGCCGTCAAGGTGGCGGACGGTCGCGTCATGATCGCGCTTTAGAACCTCTGAAATATCGGGGCCCAAGGCCGCTGACTGCAATCCGAAACCGAATGGAACCCGCATGGGATTGTTTCACAACCGCCCGACCGTTGCCGATATCCGGGCACTCAAGGGCAAACGCCAACTGACGATGCTGTATGTCGAAACCCCGGACGAGGCGGCTGCTGCAGCCGCTGCCGGGATCGACATGCTGTCGATCATCGCGCCACTTTGGACGGCCCAGATGCGCGCGTCCGCGGGTGATTGTTTCGTCCAGGTCGGACTGCTCTATGGCGAACTGGTCACCCAAGAAGACTACCAACGCGCCGCCCATCAAGCGATGCAGGCGGGGGGCGACTGTGTCTATTGCGCCTCGTCGCTGGGGACGATCAAGGCGTTGGCTGATGACGGTATTCCCGTCGTCAGCCACGTCGGCCTGATCCCGTCCAAGGCAACCTGGACCGGGGGTTTCAAGGCCGTGGGAAAGACCGCGCAAAGCGCGATGAAGATATTCCAACTAGTGGCGCAGCTGGAAAACGTCGGCTGTTTCGGCGTCGAACTGGAAGTGGTGCCTGACCGCGTGGCCCAAGAACTCTCCAAGCGGACCAGCCTTGTCCTATTGGGTATGGGCGCCGGACCGCATGCCGATGCGCAGTATCTGTTCGCCGAAGACGTTTTGGGTCAGACCAACGGACACAGGCCGCGCCACGCGAAAACCTATCGCAACTTTCGCGCAGAACTGGACCGGCTGCAGCAGGAACGCATCGCGGCGTTCCGCGAGTTCAAGGGGGACGTCGATAGCGGGAGTTATCCCGGCATTGCCCATCAGGTCACCATTTCAGACGCCGAATTCTACGATCTGATCGGGCGGCTCGGCGCAATCTGACGGTATTTACATCTGCTGCACAAACCAAGTGTCATTGCGATCCCAAAGGTCGGCGCTTTTGCCGGGCTCCACCGTGCCGGGATCCGCCCCGATCACGCCCCGCAGCGGGCTTTTCGCGTCGGGCATGATGATCGCCCAAGTATCAGGGCCGTGGCCGCTGCAAGGGATGATCTTTAGCGCGTCGGTGCCTCGCCCATGGCAATTTGGGGCTTGGCACCGACAGGACATCGCGGCTGTCAGGTCACATCGCGCCCGGCACTGATGTTAAACTATCAGCGCACCGGGGGGATGTTTTCCGGTCCGTACAGGACGATTGGCACGTCAGAGATGTAGGGTTTGGCGACCGCAATCCCTTCGTTGCCAAAGTGATCCAGCAGTACATCCAGCGAAAATTGGGCCTGAAGTCGCGGGCTTTGGTCAAGCGTCAGTGTCATCAGTCTCTCGCGCAGCATCCCGGTCGTGTGTTCGGTGAGTTCATGACCGACGAACAACGGACGTTTCGCAAGGATATCGGACTCGATCGTCGCGCGAACCCCAAGATTGGCTCCACCGACGTTAAAGACCGCCACGATGTCGGGTATTTCGCGAAACGCGGCCTCGAGCCGGGCACGCGAACGGGCGCGGTCGTCGAACCCTTCGACAATGCGCACAATCGTCAAATGCGGGGCGTGTTCCGTCAGATTTTCGCGAAACCCGGCAATCCGTTCCGCATGCGCCTGAAATCCAAGGTGACTGCAAAGCACAACGACCGGACCGGCCTGCAGGATCATTCTGGCAACGAAATAGCCTGTGGTGCGCCGGGCAGCGTGATGGTTGGTGCCCGCGTAGGCAAGTTGTCTTGACCCCGATAGATCAGAAATGACCGACACGACTGGGATGTCGCGGGCATGAAGATCTTCATTGGCATCCCGGATCACGGCGCAATTCTCGGCATAGATGACGACGAAGTTGCAGTTTGTGGTGCGCATTGCAGCGGCGACAGTTTCGGGGGCATCGTTGGGCAAAGTCGTGATGTGAAGGCTGACACGGCGATCAATCGATTTGGTGATGCTGCGAAAATCCGCTACAATCCGCGCCAATAGTGGCAGATCCGGCCGCACGATAATCAGGTTGATCCGGATCAGCGGCTTGTATGCGGCCGAAAGCTGGCGACGCAGACCGATGGACCGTACGGCCTCGATCACCTTGCGGCGCACCGCCTCGCTGACGTTTCCACGTTCGTTGAGAACCCGGTCGACAGTGGCCGTCCCGACACTGGCGATGCGGGCAACGTCCTTGAAATTGGGGCGCGGCTTGTCCCGGCTCGCCATGTCCCTGTCCAAGTCTGGCGATGTGTCCCGTTGATCGGGTCATGCGGCCTGATGTAAATCAATCAGTTCTCGGCATGCCCGGAAATCGGACAACGGATAGGACTCAGGCCTACATGGCCTTTCCGCGCCAGCAGCGCACCAAACTTCACAGCACAAAGCCGCCTCTCGGCCAATGGATCGAGCGCCTGAACAAGGAGGTCAAACGCCACGCCGACGTCGTCGGGATCTTCCCGAACGAAGCGTCCATCTTGCGCCTGATCGGGGCCGTGCTCCTCGAACAGAATGACGAATGGCAGACCTCGAGCCGATACATGATGGTCGAAGCCTTCGCCCAGATCGACAAGGAGGAGGTCGACCCGCTTCTCAGCATCACGACAAAAGCTGCCTGATCATGCCCTCAGGCCATCTCGCAATTTACACCACCTTGACGGACGTGACCAACCGCGATCTTGTCGCCAACCAAGGCCCAGATAGAAAACGCTATCAGGTTGTTAGGGGTGAAAACGGTGGTAATCAAAAGTACTGTGACCAACCTTCCGCTGTCTGACTGGTCCTGACCTGCCACTGATCTTTCATCCAGCCACGTCCGGAGCCCGGTGGTCATTTACGCCAGTTGGCGCGGGTTGAGCAATCGCCCGTCGCGCGGAGCTTTCATCTCGCGCAGCGTGACGGGCGATTGCGGTGGTCAGCTGCAGGGCGAAGCCTGCGGGAGTTTGGTAGCCGAGCG
>JBBQHC010000034.1:0-23345 GCA_038323615.1 Rhodobacterales bacterium
GAAGTCGCGTATTGGTGGGCTATTGGGCGAGGCGGTCGAGGGGATGCCGTGGCTGGGCACCTTCCATTCGATCTGCGTCAAACTGCTGCGCCGCCACGCCGAACTGGTTGGCCTGAAAAGCAATTTTACCATTCTGGACACCGACGACCAGATCCGCCTGCTGAAACAACTGCTGGCGGCGTCCAATATCGACGACAAACGCTGGCCCGCCCGGATGCTGGCCGGGATCATCGACAACTGGAAGAACCGGGCGTGGACGCCTGACAAGGTGCCGGTGGCCGAAAGCGGCGCCTTCGATCACAAGGGGGTGGAGCTTTACGCCGCCTATCAGCGTCGCCTGCTGGAGCTGAACGCCACCGATTTCGGCGACCTGCTGCTGCATGTGGTGACGATATTCCAGACCCACGACGATGTGCTGAAGCAGTATCAACGCTGGTTCCGCTACATTCTGGTGGACGAATATCAGGACACCAACGTCGCCCAATATCTGTGGCTGCGGCTGCTGGCGGCGGATCACAAGAACATCTGCTGTGTGGGTGACGACGACCAGTCGATCTATGGCTGGCGCGGCGCCGAGGTGGGCAATATCCTGCGGTTCGAACAGGATTTTCCGGGCGCTGTGGTGATCCGGCTGGAGCAGAATTACCGCTCCACCCCGCACATTCTGGCCGCCGCGTCGGGCGTGATCGCTGGTAACAAAGGGCGGTTGGGCAAGACGTTGTGGACCGAGGCGACGACGGGCGAGAAACTCCGCCTGATTGGCCATTGGGACGGCGAGGAAGAGGCCCGCTGGATTGGCGAAGAAATCGAGGCGATGCAGCGCGGCACCCGTGGGATGGACGCGTTGGGTCTAGATTCGATGGCGATTCTGGTCCGTGCCAGCCACCAGATGCGCGCCTTCGAGGATAGGTTCCTGACCATCGGACTGCCCTATCGCGTCATCGGCGGGCCGCGATTCTACGAACGGCTCGAAGTGCGCGATGCGATGGCCTATTTCCGCCTGGCCGTGTCGCCAGAGGACGATCTGGCGTTCGAGCGGATCGTGAACACCCCCAAACGCGGCCTTGGCGACAAGGCGGTGCAGACGATCCAGCGCACCGCCCGGCAGAACGGCGTGTCGCTGGTCGAAGGGGCGCGGATCGTCTGCAATGACCGCCTGCTGGGCGGCAAAGGTCTGGCCGAACTGGTGCAACTGGTGCAGGGGCTGGACCGTTGGCACGCACAGGTCGTGGCCGAGGCCGACACCCACGTCGAGCTGGCCGAGATGATTCTGGATGAGTCCGGCTATACCGGCCACTGGCAGAACGACAAGACACCCGAAGCGCCGGGGCGGCTGGAAAACCTCAAGGAATTGGTCAAGGCACTGGAAAATTTCGAGAACCTGCAAGGGTTTCTGGAACACGTTAGCCTGATCATGGACAACGAAACCGAGGAGGCGGGCGAAAAGGTCAGCATCATGACCCTGCACGCCGCCAAGGGGCTCGAGTTTCCGGCCGTGTTCCTGCCGGGGTGGGAGGACGGGCTGTTTCCCAGTCAGCGGTCAATGGACGAAAGCGGGCTGAAGGGGCTGGAGGAGGAGCGGCGGCTGGCTTACGTCGGGATCACCCGGGCCGAGGAGCTTTGCACCATCAGTTTCGCCGCCAATCGCCGCGTCTATGGCCAATGGCAATCGGCGATGCCGTCGCGATTCATCGACGAGCTCCCCGTGGATCACGTCGAAGTGCTGACTCCGCCCGGCCTTTATGGTGGCGGCTACGGTGCGGCGGGCATGGCGGCCAGCGCCAATCCGGCCAGCGACGGCCAACATTCCGACCTGCACCGCCGTGTCGCCGAGGCGGACGGCTATAATTCGCCCGGCTGGAAACGCTTGCAGGCGCGGTCGCAGGTGCGCGGCATGGCGCAACCGTCCGAGGCCCGCAACATCACCATCGACCTTTCGGCGGTCAGTGCATTTACCCTCGGCGACCGGGTGTTCCACCAGAAATTCGGCTATGGCGAGGTGATGGGGATCGAGGGCGACAAGCTGGAGATTGAATTCGACGTCGCCGGGGCGAAACACGTGGTGGCGCGGTTTGTCGTCGGGGCGGCGCAGGCGGGGGATGTGCCGTTTTAGCCGATAGCGTGGCATATGCGGCAGATCGCAGAGCCTCCGGCGGGAGTTTTAGGGACCAGAGAAGCTGATTGGTCATATGGGATGCCGCAGGATCGGCCACAGCGATGCCACCAGCAGCACTGCCATCGTCACGTTGAACGCCCGCAACCGTCCCGGTCTGGTCAGGAATCGCCGCATCTGTTGGCCCAGCACCGTCCAGACCGTGATCGACGGCAAGTTGGTGCAGGCAAACACCAGCGCGACGATCAGCACATTGCGCAGATCATGCCCCACCGCATAGACGGTGATCGCCGTCAGGGCCATGAACCATGCCTTGGGGTTGACCCACTGGAACCCCGCTGCCTGTAGAAACGTGAATGGCTGCCCGCCGGTTTCCGGGGCATTCGGGGCTTTAGGCGCCGCGTTGGCGATTTTCCATGCCAGATACAGCAGATAGACGACAGCCAGAACCTTCATCGCGGTCAGAATTGCCGGAAAGGCGACGAACACCTGCACGAGGCCAGCCCCCAGCAGGATCACCATGAACGAATGGCCGACGCTGATGCCCAGCATATGCGGCACGGTCCGCCGGAAACCGAAATTCGCGCCCGAAGCCAAAAGCATCATGTTGTTCGGCCCCGGTGTGATCGACGACACAAAGGCGAACTGGACAAGGGCGACGAGAATTGCGCTGGTCATGGCCGTATCTGACATAGCGCCCGACGCGCTGGCAACCTGTTCCAGAAACAGAAACGGCGACGCCCGGGAGGAGGTGGGCGTCGCCGTTCTGATGTCACGGAGCCTCGGGGAGGAGGTCGAGTATCCGTGCCTTGGTCCTAATGGCGGTCCAAACCTCGGGAGGAGGTAAGGCGGGCCGCCCAGGTCACGCATGCGCCGACTGGGTCGGTCACAGCGGTAAAAGTCAAAGCGGCGGCATTCGGGAGGAGGTGAACGCCGCCACCTTTGCCGCCAGTTGCCCGGGAGGAGGTGGGCGTGTGGCGGTATTTCAGGACCCCAAATTAGGGAGGAGGAGGGGCCCCGAACCCGTGATTACTTTCCGTAGGCCGCTTCGAGCGCGATCGCCTCGATCATGCCGCGGGCGATGCCGATGTCGGCAAGGTCGCGGTCACTCATCGCGGCCAGTTCGGAAACTGTCTGGCGATAGACGCTCAGTTTTGCGCTGCGGTCGGCCAGTTCGGCCCGGAATGTGTTAAAGCGTTCCACCAGGCCAAAGCCGGCGACGCGGGTCGTGTTTGCATAAGCCATGTTATTCTCTCTTTCGGTTCTGCTCTGTTTGCGGCGCCTTCATGTTAGCGCTCTCGCCTTCCATATTTGGGGTAATGCTGCAGATGCACAATACATCGATTAAACAATGCTGCTATGCAGCGAACGCATAGGAAAAGCGGTTAAATTTCATGCAGTTGTCGCAAAATTGTGATGTGACGTAGGGTCGTCTTGCGCTTTGCCTAAAACTTGGCGACACCTGTTGAGGTCTGCCTGTCTCTTGGGCGAAATGAAAACGTGACGGGAAAAATCATGGGCGTGACACGCGAAACGATTCTGGATGCTTTGCGACGTCTGACCTTGCCCGACGGGGCCGATCTGGTCGGTGGCGACATGATCCGCGCCCTGACGATTGACGGGGATTCGGTGCGTTTTGTCATCGAAGCCCCCGATCCCGAAACCGCCGCCCGGATGGACGGCATCCGCCGCGCCGCCGAGGCGACGGTGGCCGCGATTCCCGGCGTCGGCGCGGTTTCAGTGATTCTGACAGCGCATGGCCCTGCCGCGAAACCCGGCCCACCGCCCAGCCTGAAAATCGGCGGTCACCCGAAACCGCAGGCGGGGCCGGAACCTGTGGCGGGGGTGGACCGCATTTTGGCCATCGCATCGGGTAAGGGCGGCGTCGGCAAATCGACCGTTGCGTCGAACCTTGCCGTCGCGCTGGCGCGGCAGGGTCGGTGGGTCGGGCTGCTTGACGCCGATATCTATGGCCCGAGCCAGCCGCGGATGATGGGGGTCAGCAAACGGCCCGCGTCACCCGACGGCAAGACGATCATTCCGTTGCACGCCCACGGCGTCACGATGATGTCGATCGGCCTGATGATGGACCCCGACAAAGCGATCGTCTGGCGCGGTCCGATGCTGATGGGGGCCTTGCAGCAGATGCTGGGGCAGGTGGAATGGGGCAAGCTCGACGTGCTGATCGTCGATCTGCCGCCCGGCACCGGCGACGTGCAACTGACTCTGTGCCAGAAAACCCGGCTGACCGGGGCGATTGTCGTCAGCACGCCGCAGGACGTGGCGCTGCTGGATGCCCGCAAGGCACTGGATATGTTCCGCACGCTGAACACACCGGTTCTGGGCCTGATCGAGAATATGTCGACATATATATGTCCGAACTGCGGGCACGAGGCGCATATCTTTGGCCACGGCGGCGTGCAGGCCGAGGCGGTCAAGCTCGGGCTGCCGTTTCTGGCGGCCCTGCCGATCGATCTTGAAACGCGGTTGGCGGGCGATGCCGGGACGCCGGTGGCGGCGGGACAGGGCGCGATGGCGGATGCCTATGCGCAGCTGGCCAAGGGACTGATCGCGGGCGGGATTGCCTGACGCGTCTGGGACTGTCTGGAACCTGACCGCGAAAACCGGTCCCAACCGTCGCACTGGCGGGATCGGTGGCGCTGATCGAATCACTCAGTCGTGATTCGTGCGTGAATTCAGATAAATCGTGCAATTCCCGATCAAGTTTTCGCGTCGCGATCAAGTGTTTCATGTCGCTTGCGCGCATATTAAGAAATCGTGCGCTGCAAGTGCGCCACATCTGATATGCGATTTATACACTATATATAGTCATGGAAATTTAACTCGTCACAAAACCTGCCAAAAATTGGCTGGTTTACTGCGCCTATCCGGCTCACTTGCAAATCCATGAGTTCCATTAAGTTCCATAAAGACCCAGAAAATGGTTGCCTGACCCAGCCCCAATCTGCCAGTAATGAGCCACGGTAAGACGGGAACACGATCAAGGGGCGATCAAGAACCCCAGAGGCAAAAGCAGCTTTCATACAGGCACCCGCCTTACCGTACGACATCCGGCGCGCGAGCGAGCAGACATCCCCCCAGGTGGCGCGCGCAGTCGGACTAGCCCGGAAACGGGACGAAAGTGGCGGTTTGGGCAGTGGCAGCAGCTCAAACCGCCATTTTCACATCTGACACATGAATTTTTCGGGGGGGCGGACAGCAAAGGGGCCGCGGGACAGTGGTGCCGAGTTTCACAGGCGAATACACCCAGCGGGTGGACGGCAAGGGACGCATGTCGATCCCGGCCGATTTTCGTCGTGTCCTCGAAGCCGGTGATCCGACCTGGTCCGACGGCAATTCACCCAAGCTCAAGGTCGTTTACGGCGACCATCTGATCGAAGTGCTGCACGTCTATACGATGGACGCCTTCAACGACATCGCGGCTGCGATCCAGGCAATGCCGCGCGGCAATCCGGACCGCCGCCAGCTCCAGCGCCTGTTTCTGGGGCAGTCCCTGACCGGCGAGGTCGACAAAGACGGCCGCTGCGTGATTCCGATCAAGCAGCGCGAAAAGATCGGCCTTGTCGATGGCGAGGTGTTTTTCAGCGGCGCGGGCGAGTATTTCGAAATCTGGAAGGCCGAGACCTTTGCCAAAACCGAGGGTCGGGCGACCGCAGATTGGTTGAAGGACAAGCCGCAAGGCTATGATCCTTTGGTTCTTTTAGACCAAACGCGAGGCGAATAGGGGATGACTGCTGCCGCCGACACCCCCGCCCCCCACATCCCGGTCCTGCTGCGTCCGTTGCTGGACGCCTGCGCCCCGATCACCGGGGTCTGGCTTGACGGCACATTCGGCGCGGGCAGTTACACCCGCGCCTTGCTGGCCGAAGGCGCGGACAAAGTGATTGCCGTTGACCGCGACCCGGCGGTGTTCGATATGGCCCGTGACTGGGCGGCGGATTATGGCGACCGGATCGAGATGATGCAGGGGACATTTTCGCTCCTTGACGACTATGGCCAGGACCTTGACGGCGTGGTGTTGGACCTTGGGGTCAGCTCGATGCAGATCGACCAGCCCGAACGCGGGTTTTCGTTTATGAAAGACGGCCCGCTTGACATGCGCATGTCGCAGGATGGCCCCAGCGCCGCCGATCTTGTCAACACGAAGGACGAGGGCGAATTGGCTGATATCATTTATCTTTATGGTGAGGAACGTGCCAGCCGTCGGATCGCCCGGGCAATTGTCGCCGCGCGTCCGGTCGATACGACGCGCCAGTTGGCCCGGATTGTCGAAGGTTGCCTGCCGCGGGCCAAGCCGGGTCAGAGTCATCCAGCGACACGCACCTTTCAGGCGCTGCGGATTTGGGTCAACGACGAATACGGCGAACTCGCCGCCGGATTGCAGGCCGCCGAACGGGCGCTGAAACCGGGCGGCAAACTGGCCGTCGTCACCTTTCATTCGGTCGAGGATCGGATGGTCAAAAGGTTCATGCAGGCCCGGTCCGGCACCTCGGCCAATGCCAATCGTTATGCGCCCGAAACGGCGCAGGTGGCTGCCGCCTTTACCCAGAAGTCGCGCAAACCCATCGGCCCGGATGCCGCCGAACTGGCGCTGAACCCGCGGTCCCGGTCGGCGCGGTTGCGGATCGCCACCCGCACCGACGCCCCTGCCGGGGCCATCGCGACCGACGATCTGGATATGCCGACATTAAAGGGGGGACGCTAATGCGCGGAGTTCTGCACGTTCTGGCCGCGCTGGCGGTCATGGCTTTGGGCTTTTGGGCCTACCACGAAAACTACAAAACCCAAGCTTCGTTGAAATCCGCCCGTGTGTTGGCGCGTGATATCGGCGCGGCGCACGAACGTATCGGCATCCTGAACGCCGAATGGGCCTATCAGAACCGCCCCGATCGGCTGCGCGATCTGGCCGACCTGAACTTTGATCGGCTGGGCCTGCTGCCGCTGTCGCCCGAAGCCTTCGGGCGGGTCGATCAGGTTGCCTATCCGCCGGTGCCGATCCTGCCAATCACCAACCCGATCGACGTTTCCAGCGACAATGCCACCGACAGTGCCACCGACGAGGACCCGCTATGATCCGCACCCCGCTGCGCCCGCTGGCCCGAATCCTGCGCGCCCGCGCCGAGGGTCGCAACCCTGACGCCATCGAAAAGGAAAACGTCCGCCTGCGCCGCGAGCAGTCCCGCGACAGTGCCCGCCAGCGCGCTGAAACCCGACTGTTGGTCATGGGGGTGGCGTTCTTTATTGCTTTTGCTGCCATCGGCGGGCGGATGGGCGTGTTGGCCGGTTCGGTGCCCGAAGAACCCCGCGCCGAAACCGGCGGCAACCCGATTATTGGCCAGCGGTCCGACATCGTTGATCGCAATGGGCGGATTCTGGCGACCAATTTCGACACCTACAGCCTGTATGCGCAGCCGCCGCAGATCATCGACCCGGTTCTGGCCGCAGCCAAACTGGTCGAGATCTTCCCAGAACTGAACCAGGAACGTCTGCTGCGCGATTTCACTGGCGACCGCAAATTTGTCTGGATCCGCCGCCAGATCAGTCCCGAACAGATGCAGGCGGTGTTTGATATCGGCGATCCAGGCCTGTTGTTCGGCCCGCGCGAGATGCGGCTTTACCCCAACGGATCACTCGCCGGACATATTCTTGGCGGGGCGCGATACGGGCGCGAAGGCGTCGATTCGGCCGAAGTGATCGGTGTTGCTGGCGTTGAGCGCCAGTTCGATGAATACCTGCGCGATCCCGCCAACGAAGGTGCGCCGTTGCAGCTGTCCGTCGACCTGACCGTGCAGGCGGCAGTCGAAGAGGTGCTGGCTGGCGGGATGTCGATGATGAACGCCAAGGGCGCATCGGCAGTCCTGATGGACGTGCGCACCGGCGAGATTATCGCGATGGCGTCGCTGCCCGACTTTGACCCCAACAGCCGACCCAGTGCGCCGACATCGGGCGATCCGTCCGACAGTCCGCTGTTCAACCGCGCTGTTCAGGGGGTTTACGAACTCGGGTCGGTGTTCAAGATTTTCACGATGAGCGCGGCCCTTGATCTGAATATCGTGACGCCTGAAACCGTCGTCGATACCAGTGGCCCGCTGACCATCGGGCGATTCCGGATTCGCGATTTCCGCAACTACGGTGATGCGCTGACTGCCAGTGAAATCATCGTCAAGTCGTCGAATATCGGCACTGGGCGGATCGCCTTGCAGATCGGGGCGGAACGGCTGCGCAGCTACTTTGGCGCGCTGGGGCTGCTTGAGGTGACAAGCGTCGAACTGCCCGAAGCCGCAGTCGGGCGGCCGCTGTTCCCTGCGCGTTGGTCTGACATCGGCGTCGTGACCATCTCCTATGGGCAGGGTATCGCCACCTCGCCGGTCCAGCTTGCTGCGGGTTATGCGGCGATTGCGAACGGCGGGACACGGGTGTTTCCGACCCTGCTGCGGCGCGACACCGCTACACCCGGCCCGCGGGCGTTTCGCACCGAAGTATCGGGGCAGGCGGTCGAGATGCTGCGCCAGGTGGTTCTGCATGGCACCGCGACCTTTGGCGAAGTGCCGGGCTATCAGGTTGCTGGCAAAACCGGCACCGCCGACAAGCCCAGCCCCAGTGGCGGCTACTATGCCGACAAGGTCGTCGCGACCTTTGCCTCGGTCTTTCCGGCCAGCAATCCACAGTATGTTCTGGTACTGACGCTGGACGAGCCATCTGAAAACTCGACCGACAAGCCGCGCCGCACCGCGGGCTGGACGGCGGTTCCGGTGGCTGCCGAAACCATTCGCCGTGTCGGACCGCTGTTGGGGCTGCGCCCGATTATCGAGGATCGTCTGACGACAGCTGCATTTGTTCCGGCAGACCCGCTTCCTGACAGATGATTTCCGCGCTATGGGGGCAAAGACAGAGGCTGGGGGCCGCCGGACGTGACGCAGACTTCGACATTGGCCGGACTAGGCCTGCGCGCTAAAAGCGGTCGCGAGGCGCGGATCGCCGGGTTGGCGGTGGACAGCCGCGATGTGCGTGACGGGTATCTGTTCGCAGCCCTGCCGGGGGGCAAGCTGCATGGTGCGTCGTTCGCCGAAACCGCCCTGCAGCGCGGCGCCGTCGCAATTCTGACCGATGCCGAAGGGGCGCTGATCGCCGCCCCTGCCGTCGCCGCCGCCAAGGCCGCGATGATCGTCGCCCAAGACCCCCGCGCCGCACTGGCGCAAACCGCATCGCTGTGGTTCGGGCCGCATCCTGACACGATGGTTGCCGTCACCGGGACCAACGGCAAGACGTCGGTCAGCACCTTTGCCCGCCAGATCTGGATCGAACTGGGGTTCGATGCCGTCAACCTTGGCACTACCGGCGTCGAGGGCGTCTGGACGGCCCCCTTGAAACACACCACCCCCGAACCGATCACCCTGCACCGGACGCTGGCGCAGGCAACCCGCGCCGGCGTCACCCATTGCGCGATGGAGGCGTCCAGCCACGGCCTTGACCAGCGCCGTTTGGACGGGGTGCTGCTGGCTGCTGCCGGGTTCACGAATTTCACCCAGGACCATCTGGACTATCACGAGACATTTGCGGCCTATTTCGATGCCAAAATGGGCCTTTTCACCCGGATTCTGGGCACCGATGGCGTTGCAGTGATCAATCTTGACGACCCCAAGGGCCCTGAAGTCGCCCGCATCGCAGAACGTCGCGGGCAAGAGGTGATCGGGGTCGGCCGCAGCCCCGAGGCCCGGTTGCAGCTGACGGGCCAGCGGTTCGATTCGACCGGGCAGGATCTGCGGTTCGACTGGCAGGGCCAGGCATATACCAGCCGCCTGCATCTGATCGGCGGCTTTCAGGCCGACAATGTGCTGCTGGCCGCTGGACTGGTCATCGGCGCCGGGGCGGACCCTGACGATGTGTTCGAGACGCTGTCTCACCTGACCACCGTGCGGGGCCGGATGCAGCTGGCCGCGACCCGCGATAACGGGGCGGCGGTATTCGTCGATTACGCCCACACGCCCGACGCGGTGGCGACCGCCCTCAAGGCGATGCGTCCGCATGTGATGGGTCGGATCATCGCCATCGTCGGGGCGGGCGGCGACCGCGATACCGGCAAACGGCCTCTGATGGGGCAGGCGGCAGCGCAACACGCCGATCTTGTCATCGTCACCGACGATAACCCCCGCTCGGAAAACCCCGCGACGATCCGCGCCGCCGTGCTGGCCGGTGCGCCCGAGGCGACCGAGGTTGGCGACCGGGCCGAGGCGATCTTGCGCGGCATTGATATGCTTGACCCCGGTGATGCCTTGTTGATCTGTGGCAAAGGACACGAAAGCGGGCAAATCGTCGGCGATGACGTGTTGCCGTTTGATGATGTGGAACAGGCAAGCGTGGCGGTGGCGGCACTGGACGGGAAAATCTGAATGGCGCTTTGGACATCTGCTGACGCCGCCCGCACGACTTGTGGCACTTCGACGGCTGAATGGGTCGCGCATGGTGTGTCGATCGACACCCGCACCCTCCAGAAGGGCGATCTGTTCGTGGCGCTGGCGGCCGAACGCGACGGCCACGATTTTGTCAAACAGGCCCTTGATAGCGGTGCGGCAGCGGCACTGGTCACGCATCGCCCTGAAGGTGTTGCCGCCGATGCACCACTGTTGATCGTCGCAGATGTCCTGAAGGCGCTTGAGCAACTGGGCATTGCTGCCCGTGCCCGCACCAACGCCCGGATCGTCGCCGTCACCGGATCGGTCGGCAAGACTTCGACCAAGGAAATGCTGCGCACCGCGCTGGCCGGACAGGGCCGCACACACGCATCGGTTGCGTCCTATAACAACCATTGGGGGGTGCCGCTGACGTTGGCGCGCATGCCCCAGGACACCGATTTTGCGGTGATCGAGATCGGCATGAACCACCCCGGCGAAATCAGCCCGCTGTCGCGGATGACCCGGCCGCATGTGGTGATGATTACCACCGTCGCGGCGGCCCACCTTGAAGCGTTCGACAATATCGACGGGATCGCCCGCGAAAAGGCCAGCATTTGCGACGGGCTGGAACCGCAGGGCGTCGCGGTGATCAACGGTGACCTGTCCAATAGCTGGATCCTGCGCGATGCTGCCGAACGAGCTGGGGCGCGGGTCGTGACCTTTGGCCAACAGGCCCACGACAATCACCGCCTGACGGATGTGCGGTTCAGCGCCGGGCACACGATCGGGCAGGGGCGGGCGTGGCGCACCCCGATCCTGTTCAAGGTCGGCACCGAGGGGCGGCATTTCGCTGTCAACGCGATTGGTGCCATCGCGGTTCTGACTGCCCTTGGGGCGGATCGCACGCGCGGGGTTCTTGACCTTGGGCAATGGGCGCCGCCACCGGGGCGGGGCACCCGCGAGGTGCTGGTGATGGACGCCGCGGTCAGCGAGGCGACACTTGACCTGATCGATGACGCCTTTAACGCAAACCCCACGTCGCTGTCGGCAGCACTGGAAATTCTGGCGGCATCGACCCCGCGCAACGACGTCGGTCGGATCGTCAAGGGGCGGCGGATTGCGGTATTGGGCGATATGCTGGAATTGGGGCCTGATGAAATGGCACTGCATGCCGGTCTTGCTGCGGACCCATCCATGTCGGCGATCACGACGGTGCACTGCGTCGGGCAAAGGATGAAATCACTTTACGACATCCTGCCCGAAGATCAGCGGGGCCATTGGACGGCCACCGCGCCCGACATGGCCGAAATGGCCGGGCGGCTGGTCGATAGCGGCGATGTGGTGCTGGTCAAAGGCAGCAAGGGCAGCAAGGTCGCCCTTGTCGTTGACGCCATCCGCAAATTGGGGCAACGCAGACAAACCCTGGGCGAAGAGGCTTGAGATAGCATGTTATATTGGCTGACGGCACTGTCGGATGGCGGAGATTTCTTCAACCTTTTCCGCTATATCACGTTCCGCGCCGGGGGCGCGTTCCTGACCGCGCTGATCTTTGGCTTTATCTTTGGGCCACCGTTGATCAACGTGTTGCGGCGCAAACAGGGCAAAGGCCAGCCGATCCGCGCCGATGGCCCCGAGGGGCATTTTATCAAGGCTGGCACGCCCACGATGGGCGGCCTGCTGATCGTCGGGGCTTTGCTGTCCAGCACGCTGATCTGGGCACGGCTGGATAATCCCTATATCTGGATGGTCCTGTTCGTGACGGTGTCGTTTGCCCTGATCGGTTTTGCCGACGATTACGTCAAGGTGAAAAAGCAGACGACGGCAGGGGTGTCGGGCAAAGTGCGGCTGCTCATCGGTATCGTTATTGCCGGAATCGCCGGATATTGGGCGGCGCAGTATCACCCGGACAATCTGACCAATCAACTGGCGCTGCCGGTGTTCAAGAACGCGCTGATCAACCTAGGCTTCCTCTTTGTGCCGTTTTCGATGCTGGTGATCGTCGGTGCGGCCAACGCGGTCAACCTGACCGACGGATTGGACGGGTTGGCTGTGATGCCGGTGATGATCGCGGCGGGCACCTTTGGCGTCATCGCCTATGCTGTCGGGCGCACTGACTTTTCCGAATATCTGGACGTGCATTACGTAGCGGACACGGGCGAAATCCTGATCTTTTGCGCTGGATTGATCGGCGGTGGCCTTGGGTTTCTGTGGTACAACGCACCCCCTGCGGCGGTGTTCATGGGTGATACCGGGTCGCTGGCGCTTGGCGGGGCGCTGGGTGCGATCGCGGTGGCGACCAAGCACGAGATCGTGCTGGCCATTGTCGGCGGATTGTTCGTGGTCGAGGCGCTGTCGGTGATCATTCAGGTTCTCTATTTCAAACGCACCGGCAAACGGGTTTTTCTGATGGCGCCGATCCACCACCACTACGAGAAAAAGGGCTGGTCCGAGCCACAGATCGTGATCCGTTTCTGGATCATCTCGCTGATTCTGGCGATGATCGGGCTGGCAACGCTCAAGGTGCGCTGATGCCGGTTTCGGATCGCCAGGCGATGATCCGGGGCATGGCACCCCTGCGCCGCCCCGGCGTTTGGATATTTTGCACAACCAATCAGGCCGATTTGGCGGCAAACACGCTTGCCGACGCGCTTGCGACCTTTGCCGAGGAAGAAGGTATATCGCTGATCCTGCCCGAAGCCACGGCGCGTGATCTTGGCTTCCCGGTCGACAACCCGCAGGCCTGCCTGACCCTCAGCGTTCACTCCGCACTTGACGGTGTCGGTCTGACAGCGGCCGTGGTGGGGGTGCTGGCCGATCATGGCATCTCCTGCAACATGGTCGCTGCGTTTCACCACGATCATGTTTTTGTGCCCGTCGACCAGGCCGACCGGGCCATTGCCTTGCTCATCGCCCGCGCCGCCCAAGCCTGATCAGCACGCCTTGCCTCTGGCCCGCCGATCCGGTCAAAGTCGGCCCTGAACAGTCAAGGGGCGCGTTGATGATTGCGGTACAGGGATACACGGGAACCACGGTGGCCGTGCTGGGCCTCGGGCGGTCGGGCAGGGCGACGGCGGCGGCGCTGGTTGCCGGCGGCGCGTTCCCCGTCTGCTGGGATGACAGCGCGACGGCCCGCGATGCGGCAGCGGCGGATGGCTATGAGATCCGCGACCTGACAAAAGCGGGCGCGTTCGATGGCATCGCCGCGCTGGTCGTCAGCCCCGGCATCCCGCATCTCTATCCCGCCCCGAACCCGGCGATTGCCGCTGCATGGGCGGCTGGCGTCCCGGTGGACAACGACATCGGCCTGTTTTTCCGCAGTTATGCCACCGACGACTGGGACGGGTTCGACACCACACCCAAGGTCATCGCCGTCACCGGCAGCAATGGAAAATCGACCACATCTGCCCTGATCCACCACATCCTGACCGCAACGGGCCGCCCCGCCCAACTGGCTGGCAACATCGGACGCGGGGTGCTGGATATCGACCCGGCCACAGATGGCGAGGTGGTCGTCCTGGAACTGTCCAGCTATCAGACCGATCTTGCCCGTGCGCTGACACCTGACGTCGCGGTATTCACCAACCTGTCGCCCGACCACCTTGACCGGCACGCCGGGTTGGGGGGCTATTTCGCTGCCAAACGCCGCCTGTTTTCCGAAGGCGGGCCCGACCGGGCGGTGATCGGCGTTGATGAACCCGAAGGACAGTATCTGGCCAACCAGATGGCCGAAGGTGTCGCCGACGACCGGGTCATCGCGATTTCGGTCAATCGCAAGCTGACGGGCATGGGCTGGTCGGTTTTTGCCAACAAGGGGTTCCTGTCGGAATATCGGCGCGGCAAACAGGTGGGCAGCATCGACCTGCGTGCCGTGGCGGGCCTGCCCGGCAGCCACAACCACCAGAACGCCTGCGCCGCCTATGCCGCCTGCCGAACCCTTGGAATTGGCCCGCGCCAGATCGAAGACGCGCTGAAAACCTACCCCGGCCTGCCGCACCGCAGCCAGTTGATTGCCGAAAAGGGCGGCGTGCGCTACGTCAACGACAGCAAGGCGACAAATGTGGACAGTGCCGCCAAGGCACTGGCGGCATTTGACAAGATCCGCTGGATTTGTGGCGGGTTGGAAAAAGAGGGCGGGCTGGCCGGGCTGCTGCCCGCGACTGGATCGGTCCTCAAGGCCTATGTGATCGGACGCGAGGCGGACGCCTTTGCGCGGCAACTGACCGGGATCGAGGCCGAAGTCTGCACCACCATGGCCCGTGCCGTGGAACGGGCGATCGCCGACGCCAAGTCGGGCGAGGTGGTCTTGTTGGCGCCTGCCGCTGCGAGTTTCGACCAATATGACAATTTCGAAAAGCGCGGCGACGATTTTGCGGCGCAGGTGCGGGCAGGGCTGGGGTCTTAACCCAACCGCCCGGCAATCGCCTGTCCCGCCGCGAACCCCGACGACCATGCCCATTGAAAGTTATAACCGCCGAGCCAGCCGGTCACGTCCACGGCCTCGCCGATGACGAAAAGACCCGGCACCGCCTGCGCTTCCATTGTCTTTGACGACAACCCGGCGGTGTCGATGCCGCCAAGGGTGACTTCGGCGGTGCGGTAGCCTTCGGTGCCGCCGGGGCGCAGCGACCAGTTGGTCAGGTCGGCCACCAGCGCCGCCAGGCGGGCATCGCTGCAATCGGCCAGATTGCCGCTCAGGTCGAGATCGGCGGCCAGGAAATCGACCAGCCGACCGGGCAAGGCGGTTGCCAGTACCGTTGTCAGGTTGCGTCGTCCATTGGCCTGCCGTTCGGTGCGCAATAGTGCCAACAGGTCGGTCGCGGGCGACAGGTTAATGGCGATGTCAGCCCCTTCGCGCCAATAACTTGACGCCTGCAAGACGGCAGGGCCGGATAACCCGCGATGGGTGAACAGCAGCGCCTCGTCGAAACTGACACCATTCGCCGTCACGCGGGCAGGGGTCGCGACCCCGGCCAGCGGCTTGAAACGGTCGTCCGAAAACGTGAACGGCACCAGCGCCGCCCGCGTATCCGTGACCGCCAGCCCGAACTGGCGGGCAAGGTCGTAAGCCAGCCCCGTCGCCCCCATTGCCGGGATCGACTTGCCGCCGGTCGCCAGTACCAGATGGCGGGTGCTGACCGTGACATCACGCCCCTCGCGCGTCAGCCGAACCTGAAAACCCGAACCGTCGTGCGCAACCTCGCTGACGCTGGTTTGCAGCCATAACTGCCCATGCGCCCGGTCAATTTCGGTTTGCAGCATGGTGACGATCTGTTTCGCCGATCCGTCGCAGAACAGTTGCCCGAGGGTCTTTTCGTGCCAGCCGATCCGGTGCCGATCCACCAGATCGACAAAATCATACTGGCTGTAGCGGCTGAGCGCCGATTTGGCGAAGTGTTTGTTGCCGCTGATAAAATTATCCGGCCCGCAGTTCAGATTGGTAAAGTTGCAGCGGCCGCCGCCCGAAATGCGGATCTTTTCGCCCGGCGCCGATGCGTGATCAACAACCAGAACCCCCGGCCCCGCATGGGCGGCGCAGAACATGCCGGCGGCCCCAGCCCCAAGGATCAGCGTGTTGACCTTCATCGCCGCCGAGGTGGCGGGAAACCGCGAGCCTTGCAAGACCCAGACCCGAAATCATGACGAAACCGTGTCATTTCACTGGAATCGCACAGGATTCCGGGTTACGCTGATGTCAGACCCGGAAAACGGGCGATGACGAGGCAGTTGGCGGTACCCCCATGACGGAAATGGTCTATGGCACGATTCCCGTGCGCTCCGGCGATCCCATCTTGCCGCGTTGGTGGCGAACAATCGACAAGTGGACAATGTCCTGCATCCTGCTGCTGTTTGGCATCGGCCTGCTTTTGGGGCTTGCCGCGTCGCCCCCTTTGGCGGCCCGTAACGGCTTAGACCCGTTCTATTACGTCACCCGGCAGGCGTTTTTCGGCGGTTTGGCGATTGTGACCATGATGCTGGTGTCGATGATGTCGCCGACGATGATGCGCCGTCTGGCCGTCATCGGGTTTCTTGGTTCCTTTGCCGCCCTTGCCATGCTGCCAGTGTTCGGTACCGATTACGGCAAGGGGGCGGTCCGGTGGTTTTCGCTGGGCTTTGCATCGGTGCAGCCTTCTGAATTTCTCAAGCCGGGTTTCATCGTGGTCGCGGCATGGTTCATGGCGGCGGGAAAAGAGATCGGTGGCCCGCCCGGTCTGCGCTATTCCTTCTTTCTGATGGTTGTGATCGTGACGTTGTTGATGTTGCAGCCCGATTTCGGCCAGTCCCTTCTGGTGCTGTTTTCATGGGCGGTGATGTATTTCGTCGGCGGTGCGCCGATCACCCTGTTGGTGATCTTGGCCGGTGCGGCGCTGTTCATCGGGTCGATCGCTTATGCAGAGCTGGAATATTTCGCCAAACGGATCGACGGATTTCTGTCTGCTGACCTCGACCCTACGACCCAGCTTGGCTATGCCACAAACGCGATCCGTGAAGGTGGATTTTTCGGTGTCGGCGTCGGCGAGGGGCAGGTCAAATGGTCGCTTCCCGATGCCCACACCGATTTCATCATCGCCGTCGCAGCTGAAGAATACGGGCTGATTTGCGTCCTTGCGATCATCATCCTTTACACGTTCATCGTCGTGCGATCACTGTTCCGCCTGATGAAGGAACGCGATCCCTTCATCCGACTTGCCGGCGCCGGTCTTGCCAGCGCCTTTGGTGTGCAGGCGATGATCAACATGGGCGTTGCGGTGCGTCTGTTGCCGGCCAAGGGGATGACCCTGCCGTTCATCAGCTACGGTGGATCATCGTTGATCGCCACGGGGATCACCGTCGGCATGTTGCTGGCCCTGACCCGGACCCGACCGCAAGGGGTCATCGGCGATATTCTGGCCAATCAGGGGCGGTAGGCATGTCTGACGCCCCCCTTATCGTCATGGCAGCGGGCGGCACGGGCGGCCATATGTTCCCTGCACAGGCGCTGGCCGAGGCGCTTTTGGCGCGCGGTTGGCGCGTCAAGTTGTCAACCGATGCGCGGGGTGCCCGCTATGCCGGCGGCTTTCCCGACGAAGTGCAGATCGAGCAGGTCGCCAGCGCCACTTTTGCGCGTGGCGGGGCGCTGGCCAAACTGGCCGCACCCTACATCATCGGCAACGGCGTGTTCAGCGCGATCCGGGCTTTGCGCCGCGACCGGCCAGCGGTGGTGATCGGCTTTGGTGGCTATCCATCGATCCCGGCTGTGACCGCCGCCTTTTTGCTGAAATTGCCCCGGCTGATCCATGAACAGAACGGCGTTCTGGGGCGGGTCAACAAGTTCTTCGCGCACAAAGGCCGCGTCGATGCGGTGGCCTGCGGGACATGGCCCACTGACCTGCCTGCGGGGGTCGAAGCCGTCCACACCGGCAACCCGATCCGCGCCACGATTCTTGAGAGGGCCGGAGCCGCCTATATCATGCCCGGTGATTATCCGATGTCGGTGCTGGTCATGGGCGGCAGTCAAGGGGCGCGGATTCTGTCCGAAACCGTCCCCGCTGCTCTTGCCGGGCTGCCCGACTCGATCCGCCGCCACATCCGCGTCAGCCATCAGGCCCGCGCCGAGGATCACGACCGGGTGGTGGCGGCCTACGACACCGCCGAAATCGACGCCGATGTGCAGCCGTTCTTCACCGATATCCCCGAACGCATCGCCGAGGCGCAGCTGGTGATCAGCCGCGCCGGGGCCAGTTCGGTCGCCGATATCGCCGTGATCGGGCGGCCCGCGATCCTTATTCCCTACGCTGCCGCCACGGTGGATCACCAGACCGCCAACGCCCGCGCCCTGACCGACGCAGGCGGTGCGGTGACGATTCAGGAATCCGACCTGACCGTCGCCGTGTTGACCGATCAGATCGCTGCCATCCTTGGCGACCCTGCCCATGCCCTGAAAATGTCCCAAGGTGCGACCGCCTGCGGCATTCCCGACGCAACGATGCGTCTTGTCACCCTTGTTGAAACTCTGGCAAACGGACCCGAAGAATGATGGACGGAAGCACAATCATGAGCGCGGCAACCAAACTCCCCCTTGATGTCGGACCGATCCACTTTGTCGGGATCGGCGGCATCGGCATGTCGGGGATCGCCGAAGTGCTGCTGAACCTTGGCTATGCGGTGCAGGGCTCTGACCTGAAATCGACGCCGATCACCGAACGGCTGAAATCGCTGGGGGCTTTGGTGTTCGAGGGTCAGCGCGCCGAAAACATGGACGCCGCCGAGGTTGTGGTGATCTCCAGCGCTATCAAATGCGGCAACCCCGAACTGGACGAGGCGCGCCGCCGTGGCCTGCCCGTGGTCCGCCGGGCCGAGATGCTGGCCGAACTGATGCGCCTGAAATCCAACGTCGCGGTCGCTGGAACGCATGGTAAGACGACGACGACGACGATGGTCGCGGCCTTGCTGGATGCCGGTCATTTTGACCCCACAGTCGTCAACGGTGGCATTATCCACGCCTACGGATCGAACGCCCGCGTCGGTCAGGGCGAATGGATGGTGGTCGAGGCGGATGAAAGCGACGGCACCTTCAACCGCCTGCCCGCCACCATCGCCATCGTCACCAATATCGACCCCGAGCACATGGAACACTGGGGAACCGAGGCGAACCTGCACAAAGGGTTCTACGATTTCGTGTCCAACATCCCGTTCTACGGTCTTGCCGTGTGCTGCACCGATCACCCCGAGGTGCAGACGCTGGTGGGCAAGATCACCGACCGGCGCGTCGTCACCTTTGGGTTCAACGCGCAGGCCGATGTGCGCGCCGTCAACCTGACCTACAAGGCAGGAGTGGCGCATTTCGATATCGCGCTGCAATCCGAACGGCAGGTCATTGCCGGTTGCAGCTTGCCGATGCCGGGGGATCACAACGTCTCCAACGCCCTGTCGGCGGTCGCCGTGGCGCGGCATCTGGGGATGAAAAAGGATGAAATCCGGCAGGCGCTGGCCAGTTTCGGCGGGGTCAACCGGCGCTTTACCCGGGTTGGCGTGGTCAACGAGGTGACGATCATCGACGACTATGGGCACCATCCGGTTGAAATCGCGGCCGTGCTGAAAGCGGCGCGTCAGGCGACCGAAGGGCGCGTCATCGCGATCCATCAACCGCACCGCTATACCCGGCTGTCGAGCCTGTTCGAAGATTTTTGCTCCTGCTTCAACGATGCCGATGTGGTCGGGATCGCCGATGTCTATGCGGCGGGCGAAGACCCGATCAAGGGTGCGTCGCGCGACGATCTGGTCGCCGGGCTGATCCGCCACGGCCACCGCGACGCCCACGCAATCAGTGGCGAGGACGACCTGGCCAAACTGGTCCGCACCCACGCCAAACCCGGCGATATGGTGGTATGTCTTGGGGCCGGTACGATCAGCGGCTGGGCCAACGGGCTGCCAGCACGGCTGAAGCGTTGATGCAGTTCGACACCGCCATTGCGCTGGTGATCGGGATGCCGCTGTTTTTGGCGTCGCTGTCCTATCTGCTGGGGCGCTATGCGATCCGCGCGATCCTTTATGCGCTGTGGACGGCGATCGTGGTGTTCGGGGTCATGCTGGTATATAACGCCGCGCAGACGACCGGAGAATACGCGGGGCAGGGCCAGTACGTGATCCTGCTTTATGGCGTTGGTCCCGGTCTGCTGATTTCGGTTCTCGCCGGGGTGATCGGCATCCTGCGGGCAAAGCGGGCGCAGGTCGGATGACGCGGTCGCGTCGCTTGGCGATGGTAGCAGATTGCGAACCCGGTGATCTGTCATCGCGCCTTTGGTTTGGCGCTGTCGCGCGCGTTTTTTCGAGTCTATTGCTTGTTGACTTGATCGCGACTGCTTTTGCCGAAAAGGTGTCCCGGAATTGAGCTGGCCACTGACTTTTGCCGCCTTCTGGGTGCTGGCCGCGACGGTCACGGCCCTGCTGCCGATGCGCCGTCAATATGTGCCCGGCGTGACGCTTTTGATCTTGGCACCACTACTCATCCTGTGGTTGAGTGTCGCACATGGTTGGTGGATCGGTGTGCTGGCCTTGTTCGCCTTTGTGTCGATGTTCCGCAATCCGTTGAAATACCTGATCGCCCGCTTGCGCGGCGAAAGACCGGAGTTGCCGAAATGACCCTGCCGCTGATCCTTGCATTCCTGTGGCTGATCGTTGCCAATGTCGCGGCGCTGTTGCCGTCGCGCGATCACCACTGGCGGCTGGCCTATGTGCTGATTGCGGCAGGGGTGCCGCTGGTCGGCTGGATCACCTGGGCAAACGGCCCGCTGATCGGCCTGCTGATGCTGGCGGCGGGGGCCAGCGTGTTGCGCTGGCCGGTGATCTATCTGGGCCGTTGGCTGCGTCGGCCAAGGGTCCGCTAAGGCGCAATCACCGTCATTTTGATCGCAGTTCGCCCCTGGATCGGGCGATGCCCGGCATAGCTGTTTCAATCAAAAGCATTTCCGCGCTAGACCCCTGACACCGCAGCGACGAGAATCCGGCATGGAATTCCTGATCTATCTTTTTCCACTTGGCACCGGCATCGGTGCCGCCTGGCTGGCGTTTCGGGCGGCGCAGGCGCGGCGGTTCTGGATCATCCTGACCCTTGTGGCGATCGGCAGCGCCGGCATCGCCGCCGCGATCTGGCTGCCCGCCAACGATGGCAGCGCGACCGGCATCGGCTACGCCCTTGTCGGCCTGTTCGTCGCCGTGCCAATGGGGATTGGCGGGGTGATCGGTGGGCTGGTCGGGATACTGACGCGGGCAGGACGGCGGTAGAGGCCGCTTGCATTCGGGCAAAGGCTGGCCAATCTGGCCAACATGCGGGCAAAAGACATCAAAGATCGGGAGAGCCTTCAGCTTTGGCTGGAAATGCGACCGGTCAGCGACGCCCGCATTATTGCAGAACGTGCCGCAATTCGGATTGCGGTGACTTGGTTTAAGGCGATGGACAGAGGGTGGGCGGGAACAACCGAAATAAACGATCGGACAGTCTTTGTCACTGATCTGACCGTTCTGCGCTCACTCCTGTCATCGGGCGTCAGTCGCCAGATGCCTAACGCAGAGTTCGCGGTCAGCAGGAATTCGTCTGGCCCCGCAAGTGCTGATGCAACCAGCATGGCCGGATATGCGGCGAGCGACACTTCGGCAACCTACGCTGCCTCTGCCGCATCTGAGGCTGATGAAGCTATGGTCGACCCGGACGCCGCCGCCTCCAAAGTCTTGGCTGCCAAAGCCGTCGATAATGCCGTCCGTGCCGCAGCCAGAGTTGCAACGGGCAACAACCACGACGAAGAAAGCTGGTAGCCCCTACGCGTCGATTGTCAGGCGCTGGAGCTGAATCAGGGCCTTGAAAATAGGCCGCTTTGGGACGAGACGCCTGACTGGTTCGCCGACTATTGGCAGCAAGTCCGCACCCGCTGGACCCTTCCCAATGCCCCATATCAGTTCTGGACCCGCTGGTATGACGGCATGATCAAGGGCGACCGGATGCCGCTGCCCCTGCTGCACGACATCGCCCTGATCGACAACGCCGAGTGGGAGGCCGGACCCGAACGGATCGCGGAACTGATTGCGGGAATGGAGGAACTGCATGATCTGCGCACTCAGGTCAAAGACCTCAAGGCGCAGTTTCCGCAGGCCGAAATTTTCGGCACGGCAGGCGGGGCAACGCCGGAACACAGGGCGCACAACCACCCGCCCGAACTGATCGAACCCGTCGCCGAGATGAAGGGGCAGCTGACTCTGATCTGGGCCCAATTGGACCACGCGGATCAGGAGCTTTCAAAGCCAAGACCTGACAGTGCGGTTCTTCGCATCATTGGCGGCAGGCTGTTGAAAGCGACGAGGGTCCTTCTTGGATATTGCGCGGGACTGGCTGACAAATTCCTGCAAAGCGCTATAGAAGAATTGGGCAAGGAAAGTGGCAAATGGATGGTTAGAATCATCGCGGGCGGCGTCTTGCTCAAATTTGCTGAGAAACTCATTCAAGCTACTTTATGATCCAATGATGTTTTCGCCCGTGCGCAGCGCGGGCAGCGCCCGAACCGCCCCCACGGGGCGGGCGCTACTCGCCCACCCCTCGGTTCGGGCGCTGCCCGCGTGACACATCCGGGATGTTGCCAGCCAATTCCTTTCCCACTATTCCCCGCCCCATGACCCTCTCCCTCCCCGCCGTCCGTGGCACCCTGACCCCTGACCGACCCCTCGCCGATCTGACGTGGATGCGCGTCGGGGGCCCGGCGGATGTATTGTTCCAACCTGCGGACACGGATGATTTGTCGGCCTTCCTTGCCGCGCTCGATCCTGCGATTCCGGTCTTTCCGATGGGCGTCGGGTCTAACTTGATCGTCCGTGATGGCGGGATCCGGGGCGTGGTGATCCGGCTGGGGCGGGGATTCAACGGCATCGAGGTTGCCGATCAAACGGTGACCGCCGGGGCTGCCGCGCTAGATGCCCATGTTGCGCGCAAGGCGGCGCAATCGGGTCTTGACCTGACATTCCTGCGCACGATCCCCGGCACCATCGGCGGCGCGGTGCGGATGAATGCGGGGTGTTATGGGTCATATGTTGCCGATGTGCTGGACAGCGTGACGGTGGTGGCACGTGACGGCACCGTCCGCACCCTGCAAGCCGGCGACCTGCATCTGGCCTACCGACAATCGACCTTGCCGGACGGCGCGGTGATCACCCACGCGACCTTTGGCGCACCCAAACGCGATCCGGTGGCGTTGGACGCGAAAATGACCGCGCAACTGGCCAAACGCGACGAAACCCAGCCGACCAGGGATCGCACGGCGGGCAGCACGTTCCGCAATCCGGCCGGGTTTTCCAGC
>JBBQHC010000035.1:0-22633 GCA_038323615.1 Rhodobacterales bacterium
GACCGGGGCAAGAGGCGGCGCAGCCTATTTTGCCTATTCCCCCAACGCCCTGATCGACACCGACAACGGCGTGATCCTCGAGGTGGAGGCGACCCGTTCAATCCGCCAGGCCGAGGTTGGATCTGTGCGGACGATGATCGAGCGGGTGAGCGATAGCTTTGGCCTCAAGCCCGAACGCCTGATTGCCCCCTCTCATTGATTGCTGTGCAATCAACTGCCGGGCAGTGGACACCGCCTATGGGCTCAATGACCGCCATGGTGAAGCCGCGCTGCGGCGACAGACCGCACGACGAACATCAGCTACGGGCCGGAAGCACTGTGAATCCCTTGCATTGAGACGGTTATGCCGCATTGCTCGGAACCACAGGCGCTACGTCCGTTTTGTGTTGTTCCGCTTCAGGCGCAGCCATGAGCGCGTTGGCCTGATAAGGACCAACCATCCTACACCGTGAGGTCACACGACTTGGCGACACCTCTTCGACCCCAATTATTCGTTGCCTTTGTAAATACTTTCCAAAGGTTACCAAACGGAGTAGGCATCTCAATCTTTGAAGATTTGGGACAAATCATGGCGCAAAATGCCACCATTTATAAAGTTGAACTCTCTGTCTCCGACATGGATCGTCACTATTATGAGACCCATAAACTGACCGTGGCTAAGCATCCTTCAGAGACGGATGAACGGCTGATGGTGCGCATTGTCGCTTTTGCGCTCAATGCCAATGAGCATTTGGAAATGACGAAGGGCCTTTCAACGGATGACGAGCCAGACATTTGGCAGAAAAGCCTGAGCGGAGAGCTTGATGTGTGGGTGGCGCTGGGACTTCCAAGCGAAAAGGTGATGCGTCAATCCTGTGGCAAAGCCGACAAGGTGATTGTCTATCCCTATGGCGGCAGGACTGCCGAGATGTGGTGGGACAAGATCAAAAACAGCGCCACCCGTTTCGATAATCTTCAAGTGATGAATTTTTCCGAGAGAGACACAGGCGCACTGGCAAAACTGGCAAGTCGCGCAATGAAGCTTCAGATCAATATTCAGGACGGCGATGTGATGGTCAGTGTTGATGATAGTATCGTTTACGTTACCCCCGTAAAATGGAAGAGCGGTGCGTAATTCACGGCTGCCTGCCGCAAAAGGCCGGAATTCTTCCCATGGCACGACGGCGTTAATTTCCAGAAGCGGATCCGTTTTCGCATCCAGGCTCGCATAACGATCTGAAAGATCAAAGAAACCCATCTGCGCCATGACAACCAGCCTCCATCTTCCACTGGTCCAGTATCTACACGGCCGTCAGATCAGGCGCAATTTTTCAAGGTGCCCTCAGGAGATAAGCAACACGGCTACCGGGCCGAGTTTTTCAACGGAATAAGCCCGAAGCAGTCGCTGCAGCCCATCCCAAAAGCTGCCTTTTACCGCCCCACCCGCGCCACCAGTCGCAGCGCATGGCTCGCATCCCGTGCCACCACCGGCAGCACCGGATCATAGGCCGCGCGGATCACCGCCGCCACTTCGGGGCGCAGCACCGTCACGCCATCGACAAGCGCCAGCGGCGACACCTTGGCGAACGCCCGGTCTGACCATGTCACGATCATCTGCGCCGCCTGCCCCAGCGCCAGTGCGTCGGCGGACTGGTCTGACAAGGCGTCGTCCATCCGCAGGAACACGAAACAGGCCCTGATCGCGCCGGCCTCGTCGAACCGAAATGCCCGATACTGGTTCGCCCCTGCCCGCTGCAATCGGTCGACCAGTGGGCCAACCTCGCCGACCAAGGCGTCCAACGTCGGCACCTCCAACATTTCCGCCCAGTCCCGGCAGAAAAAGAACATCAGGTTGGCCCCCATTTCGGGGTCAGACTCGGCCATTTTGTGCGCGGCCAATACGACAACAGCTTCGATCGCACCCTTGACGACCGACAGCGTCGCGTCATCGACGCCAAAGACCACAGGCACGATCGGACGGCCCCAGCGGGCACAATGATAGGTGCCGTCGGCACGGGTGAACAGCGCGGCGATATCTTCTGCCGGTATCATTTCGCCGAAAATACTCGCGCCGCAGGCATCCTAGCTCTCCGAAAACAAATCGTTCTGCCCCTTGGGCGCATCCAACCCCAGATGCCGCCACGCCCCGGCGGTCAGCATCCGACCGCGCGGCGTGCGCTGGATCAGACCCTGCTGCAGCAGGAACGGTTCGATCACTTCTTCAAGACTGTCGCGACTCTCCGACAGGGCAGCACACAGCGTTTCGACCCCGACCGGGCCGCCGCCATAACTTTCCGCGATCAGCGTCAGATAGCGCCGGTCGGCCCCGTCCAATCCCCGATGATCGACGCCAAGCCGGGTCAGCGCCCGGTCGGCGATGGCTTGGGTGACCTTGCCGTTCCCCTCGACCACCGCGAAATCGACCACCCGGCGCAGCAAACGGCCCGCGATCCGCGGCGTGCCCCGCGCCCGTTTGGCAATCTCGCGCGCCCCGGCATCCTCGGCAGGCGCACCCATCAGGCGGGCACCGCGGGTGACGATCTGGTGCAATTCGTCCTCGGTGTAGAATTCAAGCCTTGTGGGGATGCCAAAGCGGTCGCGCAGCGGCGTCGTCAGCAGGCCCATCCGGGTCGTCGCCCCGATCAGGGTAAAGGGCTGCAGTTCAATTCGCACGGTGCGCGCGGCGGGGCCTTCGCCGATCACGAGGTCGAGTTCGTAGTCTTCGAGCGCGGGATAGAGGATCTCCTCGACCGCCGGATTGAGCCGGTGGATTTCGTCGATGAACAGCACGTCGCGGGGTTCCAGATTGGTCAGGATCGCCGCCAAGTCGCCCGCCTTGGCCAGTACCGGGCCGGACGTCATCCGGAAATTGACGCCGAGTTCGCGCGCCATGATCTGCGCCAGCGTCGTCTTGCCCAAACCGGGGGGGCCGTGAAACAGCGCGTGATCCATCGCCTCGCCGCGCATCTTGGCGCTTTCGATGAACACCCGCAAATTCGCCCGCGCCGCCGCCTGCCCGATGAACTCGTCCAAGGTTTGCGGACGCAGGGCGCGGTCGGCGTCCTCGGGGCGCGGTTCGGGGCGCAGGGTGGGGTCGGGCGTGGTCATGGCCATGACCTATCCCTTCGGTGCCAGTAGCTTCAAGGTGGCGCGGATCAGCGCGGGGGTATCCAGCCCCGGCGCATCGCCCAGCGCCTGCGCCACCGCGCCCGCCGCGTCGCCCGGCATGTAGCCGAGGTTGGCAAGAGCCGACAGCGCCTCGGACTGCGCCGGATTGGCGGCGGCGGCACGCGGTCGGTGGGGCGTGTCGGCCATGTCGATCACCGCATCGCCGCTGGCCTGCGCCATTGTCCCACCCATCGCCATGACCCCGGGGGCCTTGTCCTTGAGGTCAAGGATCACTTTTTGCGCGGTCTTGGGGCCGACGCCTTTGGCCTTGGCGATCGCGGACCAGTCGCCCAAGGCAATCGCGCGGCTGACGCCGTCCGGCCCCAAAGCCCCGAGAATGGACAACGACGCCTTGGCCCCGATCCCTTGCACGCCCATCAGCAGGCGATGCCATTCCTTTTCAATAAGCGTGGTAAACCCGAACAGTTGCAGCACATCCTCGCGCACCAGCAGATCGGTATAAATCGCCACCGCCTCGCCGACGCGGGGCAGCGCCGCCATCGTGCGATCCGACACGAAGACCAGATAACCGACGCCGCGCACATCGATCAGCACGTGGTCAGCGGCGCGATAATCAAGGATCCCCGCGAGTTTGCCGATCATGCCGAGGCTCGCAGTATGGCGCGTTGCAGATGCCCCGCCGATTGCAGGTGATGTGCATGGCAAATCGCGATGGCAAGGGCATCAGCGGCATCCGGGCCTGCCAGGACCACGCCGGGCAATTGCAGGCGGACCATATGGGCGATCTGGGTCTTGTCGGCATGACCGACCCCGACGACCGCCTTTTTGACCGCGTTCGGGGCATATTCACCGACAACCATCCCGGCCTGCGCGGCGACCAGCAGGGCGATGCCCCGGGCCTGCCCCAGTTTCAGCGTTCCGGCGCCATCCTTGTTGACAAAGGTCTGTTCGACGGCGGTGGCGTCGGGGGCGTGAACGGCAATCACGGCGGCAAGCTGGGTATGAAGTTGCAACAACCGCGTCGCCAGATCGTCGCCGCTGGCGCTGTGGCAGATGCCGTTGGCGATGTGGCTCAGGCGTGATCCGTCGACGTTGATGACGCCCCAGCCCATGTTGCGCAGACCGGGATCGATCCCCAAAACCCGCATGCCCGACCCCTTCGTGCCTGTTTTGCCACAGGGGCTAGCACAAAAGGCGAACAATCGCCAAGGACGATTAATCAGAGGTGGATTCTTCGTCGCCACAAAAGCGCCGCAAAGCCGCCACAATCCTTGTCGGAAAACGCCTTCACAGTGTTTGAAACCGACATTTGATCAAACGCGCACGGCCCTTTTTTACAAAGCGTTCACGCTTTGACGTACGAAAAAATCGGGCATGCGAAAAACGCATAAGAGTTATGCAAATTCGCCTCTAGCCACGGCAATTCTTGCGACCTAAATGCAGAACACAAGGAAATCACGCTGCACTGCAGCACGGCCCCTAAGGACAAAAGAAATGACCGCCATCGACACCTCCCGCTCGCTCGCCCCGGTTGCCGCCAACCGCATCGTCACCGTGATGCACACCGTGCTGAACGCTGTCGCGAACTGGAACGACGCCCGCGTGACTCGCAATTCGCTGTCGCGCCTGTCGGCCCGTGAACTGGACGATATCGGACTGAACTACGGCGACATCGACGCTGTTGCGGCGCGCACGCTTCGCTAAGGCGGTTCAGGTTTTACGAGTTAGACCCGGCCCGGAGATTGCGTTCGCGCTCGGTGAGGGCCAGCGAATTCAGATTTCGTTGAAACCTGAACGGCTCTAATCAACCAACGACAAGAATCAAATGGCCGCGCCGGATGCACCCGGCGTGGCCATTTCCATGTATGACAATCGCCAGAACCGATCAGCCCAGTGACAACCGCATTGCATTGATCTGCGTCGCCAGCCAGATCGTCGCGGGATCAGCCTGCATCAACCATGCCCCGCCCTGTTCAACCAGGGTGCCGGCCCGAAGTTCGGCGACCCGCTCATCATAGGTGGCGGTGCCAAGGTTGATCAGCAAGACGGCCTTGAACACAAAACCGGCGGCCAGCAGTAACAGCAGGCCTTTCAGCGGAAAGCGCGGCGCACGGCGGCGCGGATGCGCAACGATCAACCCGTCGCGATTCATCTTGTGATAAACACCGTTGCGCATGCGGTCGTGACGGCGGGTGATTGCCTGCAGCCGTTTGTTGAATGGAACATGAACCTCAGACATGGCAACCTCGTCAAAACGCCCCCGCGCTCGTATCCGACAAGGGTGTCCCGGCATTGTGGCTTTTTCTGGGCAACTGGCATTTTCGCCAAACTTTAGACGGATTTGACCAAAGTCAGCGTGGCCCAGTCAACAATCTCTTGCCGTTGCTGCAAATTGAACCCGTGGCGTGCATAAACCGCCGTCACGTCATCGGCCTGTTCGACCAGGATGCCCGAAAGAATCACGACCCCGCCGGGGCTGACATGCACCGCCATATCAGGGGCCAAAGCCACCAGCGGCCCTTTGAGGATATTGGCAAAAACCAGATCGAAGGGCGCGGCGGCGGCAATTTCAGGTGCTGCGAACCCTTCGGCCAAGACACACCTGACCCGCCCGGCCAGCCCATTTGCCGCCACATTTGCTGCTGCGACATCGACCGCCACCGGGTCGATATCGCTGGCCAGAACATCGCCCGGCCAGACCCGCGCGGCCGCCATCGCCAGCACTGCCGTGCCGCAACCAACGTCGATCACACGCCGACAGGTCACGCCGTCTTGCAGCAACGCCTCCAGCGCCCGAAGACACCCCAGTGTCGTCCCGTGGTGCCCGGTGCCAAAGGCCATCGCCGCGTCGATCAACAGCCCGATCTTGTCAGCCGCCACCTTGTCGGCGTCGTGGCTGCCATGCACCACGAACCGCCCTGCCGCGACCGGGGGCAGATCGCGGCGCACCTTGGCGACCCAATCCTGATCGGGCACCTCGGACACCGCGAAGGGACGCGCGTCATGGATCAGCGCCAGCAGAGCCAGCCCCGCCTGATCGGGGGGCGCGGTGAAATAGGCCCCGATTTCCCACAACCCCGATCCATCCTCGACCTCCATCATGCCAACGCCGGTCGGGGTGGGGTTCAGCGTCTCCATCGCGTCGCTCAGGGCTTGAGCGCGGTCGCGGTCGGTGAGGGTGGTGAGGGCAGCGTAGGTCAGCATGGCGGGGCCTTTGGTGCGGGGTTTGTCGCGACGCGGTTAGCCCAGTTCTCCGACGCTGACGAGGGCGAAACCACAGCGCAGATTTCATTGGCAGCCACTGGCGGCGCGGCTAACCTGCACACCAAAAGGGGCAATCCGATGCGCGCATCGATGTTTTCAGCGGCCCTGGTCGCCGCCACCGTCGGCTACGGCGCGTCCATCGCCATTGTACTGGCGGCCGCCGCCGCTGTCGGCGCGACGCCGGCGCAGACCGCAAGCTGGGTCGCGGCGGTCAGTATCGCCAAGGGGTTCGGGTCGATCGCGCTGAGCAGTTGGACCCGGGTGCCGATGGTCCTGGCCTGGTCGACGCCGGGCGCGGCCCTGATCGCTGCCAGCACCGGGATCGACATCCACCGCGCAGCGGGCGCGTTCCTGATCGCTGCTGTCCTGATCGCGTTGACCGGCGCGGTGCCGGCACTGAACCGGGCGATCAGCGCGATTCCGGGCGCGTTGGCGGCGGCGATGCTGGCGGGCGTGTTGCTGCCTTTCGTCATGGCCGTGGCCAAGGGCGCTGCCAGCGTTCCGGCGCTGGTGCTGCCGCTGATTGGCATCTTTTTCGCGGTGCGCCTGTTCAACCCGCTTTACGCGACCATCGCGGCGCTTGTGGCGGGGCTGGCGCTGGCCGCGCTGCAACCGGGCGCGACATTGCCGCCACTGGCCTTCGATCCCTTTCCGTTCGTGTGGATCGCCCCCACCTTTGACCTCGAAGTGCTGATCGGCCTTGGCCTGCCGCTTTATATCGTGACGATGGCGAGCCAGAACCTGCCGGGGTTTGCGGTGCTGCGGGCGCATGGTTATGCGGCCCCGGTGCGCCCGGCCCTGCTGGTCACCGGGATCGGGTCGGCCCTGATCGCGCCGCTGGGGGCGCATACGTTCAACATGGCCGCGATCACAGCGGCGATCTGCATGGGCGACGATGTGGACCCTGACCGAACGACCCGCTGGAAGGTCGGATTGGCCTACGGCGCGATATGGGTGTTGATCGGGATAGGCGGCACCCTGATCCTGCCGCTGATCATCGCGATGCCGCCCGAAATCGTGGCGACGGTGGCGGGCCTTGCCCTGCTGACGCCGTTGATCGGCGCGCTGGCGCAGGCATTCGACGTCTCGACGACCCGGCTGCCCGCCGCCGTCACCTTTGCCACGACCGCATCGGGGGTCGCCGCGTTCGGGATCGGGGCGGCATTCTGGGGGCTGATCGCGGGACTGGCCGTGCTGGGGCTGGAGCGGGCACGCCGGGCGGGTTGAAACCCGACTTGGCCGTCAGATACCGCGCTGCAGCAGCGCGATATCCGCCGCGATCGCCTGCGCCTCGACCCCGATCCGGGCCATCTGGCCATCAGCCGAGGCGACGTAGGAACAGAAATAAAGCCCCGGCGCGGCGGTTCGCCCGCCCGACACCACAGGGCGCCCGTTTTCCAGAACCCCCGGCAGATCGCCCAGCAGAGGCTGCAGGTCGACGCGATACCCGGTCGCCAGAACGACCGCATCATAGTCCGCCACCTGCCCGTCCGCAAAGCGCACTGCTGCCCCGTCGATCCCGACCGGCCCCTGCCGCACGGTGATCCTGCCCGCCCGGATTGCCGCAAGCGTCCCGACGTCGATCAGCGGAATTCGTCCGTCTTCGATAATCTGGCTGATCGGCCCTTTGGCGGATTTGCGCAGCCCATAGCGGGCATAATTCCCCAGTTTCAGACGCAGGATCGGCGACATCAGCGCCTCGGCCCATTTATAGGGAAGCACCCGGCGCACGATCCCGAAGGAGGTGATGGGAATGCCGAACAGTTCTTTCGGCAGCAGGTTGACCGGGCTGCGCACCGCGATGTCGGTCGTCACACCGGCGTCAGCCAGATCCAGCGCAATGTCGCCGCCGGAATTACCGAACCCGACGACCAGCACGCGCTGCCCCGTGAACGGATCGGGGTTGGCATAGTCCGAGGAATGCAGAACCGGCCCCGGAAAACCGTCGGCACCGGGGACATCGGCACGATACGGCATTGCATTCATGCCGGTGGCAAAGACCACCGCATCGGCGGTTTCGGTGCCCCCGTCATGCGTCACTTGCCAACCGGCATCGGTGTGGCGCGCCGTGCTCACCCTTGTCGCGAACCGTGGCACAATGCCAAAATGCGCCGCATAGTCGTGCAGGTAATCGACCACCTGCGCCCGCGTCGGATAGCGCCCGAAACTGCGCGGCATCGGCAGCCCCGGCAGTCCGGACTTGCCCCGCGCCGTATGCAGCACCAGTCGGTCGTAATGGCCGCGCCAACTGTCCCCTATCGCCTGACCGGCGTCCAGAACGCTGGCGGCGATCCCGAACTGCCCCAGTGACGCTGCTATCGCCAATCCCGCCGGACCCGCCCCAATCACGATGACGCGCATGATGTTCCTTTCGACCGGCATGGGTTGAAACCCATCTTACTTTGGCGCGGATGACAAGGGCACCGCACCTGCTTTCACTTTGCCATAACAACTCCCCCCTCGGGGAATACCGCAAGGCGGTTTTCACCTTTGAGGGTCCGCACTTTCCACCTCAGCAATCTTTGGGAAAAAGGCGGTAAGATGGGTTAAAACCCATCCGTTCGTCAGTAAAAGCTCTGCGGGTCGATATCGATTGTCAGCCGCAGGTTGGCAGGCAGACGGAACTGCGCCACCCAAGCCGCCAAAGCCGATTGCAACGGGGCGGTCTTTTCGGCCTTGACTAGCAGGCGGACGCGGTGCCGCCCCCGGATCCGCGCTATCGGCGCCGGCGCCGGCCCGAACACCTGCGCCCCGATCCGGCGCAGGGGGGCGTCGGCGCGCGCCATTGCGGTGCCCAGATCGAACACCGCCTGCACGTCCGGCGAACTCAGCACGATCCCCGCCATTCGCCCGTAGGGGGGCATGCCCGCGGCCTGCCGTTCGCTGGCTTCGGCCTGCCAAAAGCCTTCTTCGTCGCCCGACAGGATCGCCCGGATCACGCCGTGGTCGGGCTGATAGGTTTGCAACAGTGCCTCGCCGGGGGTTTCCACCCGACCTGCCCGTCCGGCGACCTGCCGCATCAGCTGGAACGTGCGTTCGGCGGCGCGCAAATCGGACCCCTGCAGGCCCAGGTCGGCGTCGATCACGCCGACGAGCGTCAGCAGGGGAAAATTGTGGCCTTTGGCCACAAGCTGCGTGCCGATGATGATGTCGGCGCCTCCCGCAGCGATGTCCGCGATATGGGCCTTGAGGGCGCGCGCCGATCCGAACACGTCCGACGACAGCACCGCGATCCGGGCGTCCGGGAATAGCGCCGCTGCCTCTTCGCCCATCCGTTCGACGCCGGGGCCGACGGCTGACAGCTTCCCTTCGACCTGACAGTGCGGGCAGACAGTGGGCAGCGGTTTGGTCTCGCCGCACTGGTGGCACATCAGCCGTTTCAGGAACCGATGTTCGACCATCCGCGCGTCGCATTGATCACAGCCGATCTGGTGCCCGCAGGCCCGGCACAGCGTTACCGGGGCATAGCCGCGCCGATTGAGAAAGATCATCGCCTGTTCGCCACGTTCCAGCCGCAGACGGATCGCGGCCTGTAAGGTGGGTGAAACCCACCGCCCGCCCGGCAGATCCTCGGTCCGCATGTCGATAGCACGCATCAGCGGCATCACCGCTGCGCCGAACCGCGATGTCAGTTCCAACCGGGTGTATTTCCCGGCCTGCACATTCGCCCAGCTTTCAAGGCTTGGCGTCGCACTGGCCAGCACCACCTGTGCGTGATTGATCGCGGCCCGCAACACGGCCATGTCGCGGGCGTTATAAACCACGCCGTCCTCTTGCTTGTACGAGGTATCGTGTTCCTCATCGACGACGATCAGCCCCAGATCGCGGAACGGCAGGAACAGCGCCGACCGCGCCCCGACGACCATCTGCGCCGCCCCCTGCCCGACCATTTTCCAGCAACGCCGCCGTTCGGTCAGGGTGACGCCCGAATGCCACTCGGCCGGGCGCATCCCGAACCGCGCCTCGACCCGGTCGATGAATTCGCCGGTCAGGGCAATTTCCGGCAGCAGCACCAGCGCCTGCCGCCCCCGGCGCAGACATTCCGCGACGGCCTCAAGGTAAACCTCGGTCTTGCCCGACCCGGTGACGCCTTTTAGCAGGGTCGTGCCATAGGCCCCCGACGCCACCGCAGCCCGCAGCGCCGCAGCGCCTGTCGCCTGATCGGGGCTTAGGGTCTTGGCGGCATGGTCGGGATCAAGGGCTGGATAAGGCGTATCGCGTGGCGAATCCTCCTCGGCCACCGCACCCTGTTTGACCAATCCCTTGACGACCGATGTGCCGACCCCTGCCATTTCGGCGAGTTCGCCCAAAGTAAATGCCAGTCCGCCGTATTCTTCCAGCACCGCCAACACCTTGATCCGCGCCTCGGTCATCCGGTCCGGTTCGGACCGGCCCAGCCGATAGACAGTCCGCATCGACGGCGCATCGCCCAACCCCGGCGCACGGGTCGCCAGCCGCAGCATCGCGGGCATCGGGGTCAGAGTGTAATCCGCGACTCGACCCAGGAATTCGCGCATCTCGCCTGTCATCGGTGCGACGTCCAGCACCCGCGTTACCGACCGCACTTTGGCGGCGTCGAAATCGCCCTGACCCGGCCCCCAGACCACACCCAGCACCTTGCGCGGTCCCAGCGGCACCTCGACAAAGGCGCCGGTGACGCACCCCTCCTCGGGGGCCTTGTAGTCAAGCAGCCGGTCCAACGGCTGCGTCGTCAACACCCCGACCAGTTCGCCCTCGTTGAAAAATCCGTCCGCCATGGCACCCGCTGTTTCAGGGTTCCCGCCCCCGCCCGCATCAGGTAAACGTTGGGCCGACGAACGCCAACCCAATCCCGGAGACACGCCATGAAGTTTTTCGTAGATACCGCCGAGATCGACCAGATCAAGGAACTCAACGACCTTGGCATGGTGGACGGGGTGACCACCAATCCGTCGCTGATCCTGAAATCGGGGCGCGATATTCTGGAAGTCACAAAGGAAATCTGCGGCATCGTGTCGGGTCCGGTCAGCGCCGAAGTGGTCACGCTGGACGCCGACGAGATGATCGCACAGGGGCGCAAACTGGCCAAGATCGCCGACAATATCGCGGTCAAGGTGCCGCTGACCTGGGCCGGGCTGAAGGCCTGCAAAGTATTGCGTGGCGAGGGCAGCATGGTCAACGTGACCTTGTGCTTTTCCGCCAATCAGGCCCTGCTCGCCGCCAAGGCAGGGGCGACCTTTATCAGCCCCTTCATCGGGCGGCTGGACGACATCAACATGGATGGCCTCGACCTGATCGCAGACATCCGCCAGATCTATGACAATTACGGGTTCGAGACGCAGATTCTGGCGGCGTCGATCCGGTCGGCCAATCATATGTCCGAATGCGCCAAGATCGGTGCCGACGTCGCCACTGCCCCGGCGAATGTGATCAAGGCGATGGCCAATCATGTGCTGACCGACAAGGGTCTGGATCAATTCATGAAAGACGCGGCACAGGCCAAGATCAAGATCTGATCTGATCTGCCGCGCAGGCCGCCAACTCCAATCGCCGTCGGGCCACCCCCGGCGGCGTGTTGCGTTTTAAATCTGGGTCGGTTCGGTCACAGCTTTAACATCGCCGTGCAAATAACCGGCCTCGCTATTAAAAAAGTCCATGAATTCCGGCGATAAACCTGCTAAACGTCGCGCCGAACACCAAGGAATTTCAAGAATATGACCAGCCAACCCCTGATCGACACAATCGTGCGCAACCACATCATGGCCGACCCCGCCGCCCTGTTGGACGACGCCGACATCATGCGCGCCCTTGTTGCCGCCAACGAAAAGGCGATGGGCAGCAATATCGTCGATCTGCGCGGCATCGCGATGGAACGGCTCGAATCCCGCCTTGATCGGCTTGAGGATACCCATCGGTCGGTGATCGCCGCCGCTTATGAAAACCTCGCCGGGACCAATCAGGTGCACCGCGCGATCCTGCGGATGATGGACGCCACCAAGTTCGAGGTCTTCCTGCACGACCTGTCGCACGATGTCGCGGATACCCTGCGCGTTGATTCGATGCGGCTGGTGCTGGAATCCGTCACATCCGAAGACGACCCCGCGATCAAGCGTCTGGGGGCCGTCCTGTCTGTCGCCGAACCGGGGTTCATCGACGATTATTTGACCCAAGGACGCAACCAACCGGCCCGTCAGGTCATCTTGCGACAGGTCCAGCCGACCGATCCGGCGATCTATGGCGACAAAGCCGATTATATCCGTTCCGAGGCCTGTCTGCGTCTAGATTTCGGCCCCGGTCGTCTGCCCGGCATGTTGCTGATGGGCGCCGAAGACCCGCACCAGTTCACCCCCCAACAGGGCACCGATTTGCTGGCCTTCTTTGCCGGTGTGTTCGAGCGGGCGATGCGGCGCTGGCTGTCCTAGGACCGTGATTTCCCCTGCCCTTTCCGACGCGCTTGCCAAATGGCTGGCACAGGCGCGGGCCTTGGACGGAGCGGCGGACAACACCATCAAGGCCTACCAGACTGACGTTCTGGGATTCCTTTCTTTCATGGGCCGCCACCACGGCGAGGCCCAGGGGGTCGGGCCTGTCGCCAAGCTGACGGTCAGCGACATGCGGTCATGGATGGCGCATGAACGCGGGCGCGGCGTTGCACCCCGGTCGATGGCGCGATCCCTGTCGGCAGTCAAATCCTTCATCCGCTGGCTGGCCGACCGCGAGGGGTTCGACCCTACGGCGGTCCTGTCCACAAGGTCGCCGAAGTTCCAGAAAAAGCTGCCACGCCCGTTGGCCGTCGACGCGGCGGCAGCGATGATCGACACGGTGGAATTGCAGGCCCGCGCGCCGTGGGTGGCGGCGCGGGACATGGCGGTGGTGACGCTGCTCTATGGTTGCGGCTTGCGGATATCCGAGGCTTTGGGGCTGCGCGGCGCCGACGTGCCGCTGCCCGCCGTCCTGCGGATCACCGGCAAGGGCGGCAAGCAACGGATCGTCCCGGTAATCGACGCCGCGCGCGATGCCGTAGCCACCTACCTGCGCCTGTGCCCGTGGCCCGTCGACCCCGACGCGCCGCTGTTCCGGGCAGTGCGCGGCGGCCCCCTGTCACCCCGCGCGATCCAGTTGGCGATGGAAAAATCCCGTCTGCAACTCGGCCTGCCCGCGACGGCAACGCCGCATGCGATGCGCCATTCGTTCGCGACCCACCTGCTGAACGCGGGCGGCGATCTGCGGACGATTCAGGAATTGCTGGGGCATGCGTCGCTGTCGACGACGCAGGCCTATACAGCGGTCGATACCGCGCGGCTGATGGAAGTTTACGACAAGGCGCATCCGCGGGCGTGAACGAGAAACATCGGCGCAGCGCAAGGAAACCCGAGCTTATCGGTTGTCAGGTCAAATACCAGGTTGACCTCCTGTGGATCGACCGCCTGAGCGTTTTTGCTGATACCTAACGTTGTACGAAGATTAATGGGCGCCTCGTGCTGTAGCGTGTAGTTATTGATGTTGCACGTACAGGCTCATGGAAAGCATTCGCTTTGCCGATTTCGTCTTTGACCGTCGAACGCGCCAGTTGACAAAGGCGTCGTCGGCGCTGCCGCTTGGTGCCCGCGCCTTCGATCTGCTGGATCTTCTGATCGCGCATCGCGACCGCGTGGTCGGCCGTGACGAGATCATGGCGGCGGTCTGGCCCGGCGCGGTGGTCGGCGAGAACAACCTGAATGTGCAGGTCGCCAACCTGCGCCGATGTCTTGGGCCCGAGGCCATCGTCACCGTGGCCGGGCGCGGATTGCGCTTTGGTCTTGAGGTCGCCCCGCCAGCGCCACCACTGGCCCTGCCGGACCGACCGTCGGTTGTCGTCTTGCCATTCACCGATCTTGGCGGCGATCCCGATCTGGCGTGGTTTGCGGACGGGTTCGTAGAGGACATCACGACCGAGCTGTCGCGGTTTCGCGATCTGTTCGTGGTCGCCCGCAACTCGGCCTTCGTTTATCGTCAGATGCCCCGCGACCTGCGCGTCATTTCGCGTGAATTGGGCGTTCGCTATGCCGTGGAAGGCAGCGTTCGGGCAACCGCAGACCGGGTCCGGGTGACAGCGCAGCTGATCGATGCGGCGACCGGCGGTCATGTCTGGGCCGATAATTTCGACCGCGATATAATCGGGCATTTCGACACCCAGGCGCAGGTGGCGCGGGCGATCGTGACCTGCCTTGCGCCGCAGATCGACCGGGCCGAGGTAGAGCGGTTCAAGATCACGCCGCCCGAGAATCTGACCGCGCGGGGACTGGCGATGCAAGGTTGGGCGGCGATTTCGGCAGGCGAAATGGCCTATGATCGGGGCCCCCGCGACCGGGCTGCCGAGATTGCCCGGCAGGCCCTGGCACTGGACCCCGGCTCGGGTATGGCGTGGCGGGTGCTGGCCTGGGTGGCCTGGTGGAACGTCTATCATGCCACAACCCCATCGGTGTCCAAGACCCTGACTGCCGGGATTGCTGCCGCTACGCAGGCGATCGCCGCAGATCTGACCGATCATCACGCCCGTCGGCTGCGCGCCCTTTTACATTTCATGAATCAGGATTCGGAAACTGGCCTGCTTGAGCTTCGGCAGGCGCATGAGATGAACCCCAATTGTGCCGTGACATTGGCATGGCTGGGACTCTACGAGGGTTTTCATGGTGACGCCGACAAAGGCGTTTCTTTGGCCGAGGCGGCGCTGCGGCGCAGCCCCCGCGACCCTGCACGCGCGTCACTTCTGGCGGCTTTGGGGTTCGCGCATTTTGCGGTCCGCAACTATGTGGCAGCGGCAGAGGCCGCCGAAGCTGCCTTGGCCGAAGCAGTCGGTAGCGCGACACCGCTGATTCTTGCTGCAATCGCCAATGTGGGTGCGGGCCGGATCGACCGGGCCGCCGTCGCATTTTCACGGGTCGAGGCGATCGCGCCAACCCTTGTCTCGGCGCGGCTGGCGGGGCGCTGGCTGACCTCGAACGCGGATTACCTTGCCCGGGCGCACACGTTTTTTCGCATCGCGGCGGGTCTCGCCCCACCCGAGGCCGCCGATGCGCTTCGCTAAAAAATTATGCGTTTGGCCGATCGGATTTAGATCTTTTTAGCCGCGCTTGTAGACGGACACCCGGCAGGTCGCGCAACGTGATGACGGTCAGGGGCTGTGGTGATCCGCTTGACTCCTATGCACAGGAGGAGACGTCCATGTCATATTATCTCTATCAGTTGAGTTATTCAAAAGAGGCGATCAAGGCGATGGTCGCCAACCCAAGCGACCGCGAAGCGGCTGCGCGCAAACTCATCGAGTCGCTTGGTGGCAAACTGCATCATCTGTTTTTTGCCTTTGGCAAATGGGATGTCATTTGCCTGATCGAAGGCCCGGACGATAAATTCATGTTGGCGGGGGCTGCGGCTGTCGCGTCGGCGGGCACGGTATCGGCGTCATCGACAATCAGGCTGATGACGGCAGCGGATGCGATGGCGGCGATGAAATTGGCGGGCAAAGCGACTGGCAGCTACACCCCGCCGCAGGGCTAGAACCGCCCGGCGCGGTGGTCGATGTCGGCGAACACGACTGTTCACCTTGCACCGGGTGCGATTTGCGAGGCCGAATTCTGCATCGGTGGGCCAGCACGGCGACCGCTTGGACGAACTCCGGGCCGGCGCGGTGACTGACCGCTCCGCGTTCATCTGCCTGCGCGTTAATTTCAGTTGTGACGATTGGCAGGGCGATCATTTTTCAACCCCGGAAAGGGTTAGGACATGACCTTACGTGGCGAACTTCAGGCCGCGCTGGATGATATGGCACAGTTTTACATGGCCGGGGATGCCGTGGCCTGCGCGGCCCTGTTCACAACCGACGCGACGCTGCTTTCGCCTTATGCGCCACCCGCCCACGGTCGCGCCGAAATCGCGGCGCTGCACCGCGACTGGACCGAAGGGGCAACAGCCAAGACATTCGAGATTCTGGATTGTGGCGGCGGCGGCGAAACAGCCTGGGCGCTGGCGCGGTATTCCGAGGGCCAGATCACGGGCGAAGGAACCACGCTGGCGGTGTTCGAGCACAGAGAAAACACCGGGTGGCTGATCCGGGTTTGCAGCCTCAACAGCGTCGAGACATGACCTCGCGCCCGGAACGGTCGAGCTGACCAGATCGAGTCGACTACGAACAGGAGTGCAGGAATGGAGGCGGCGTTTCTGGTTGCTGCGATGAAACCGCTATTGCCGGCTGCACCGCCCGATGCTTCCGGACCCTTTGCGTTGTCGAGCGAATCCACCTTGCGCGTCTTTGCCGTCGCAGGCGGTCTGATCCCGAACTACGCGATCGAGGTGGACACACCTTGGTTCTACCGCGACGAGGCGACGGCCTTGCGGGGTTTCGGCTCGTCCGGTGTTGCAATCCGGGCCATCGAATATGTTGGCGACAACGCCTTTGCCGCCGCGATCCGCGCCGCCCTTGCCCCGTTCCGCCAGCCCGATGGCTCCTTCCGCATCGGTGCCCGCGCCCGCTGTATTTTCGCCACGCCCTCAAGAAAGGTAACCCGATGAACGACATCGAAAGGACCGTCCGCCAGTTCCACGAAAGCTGGGACATGCGCGACCCCGAACGCGGCGTTGCCGTCATTGCCAGAGACTGCCGGTTCGAGGATGTCGCTCGCGGCGAGGCGCAGATCGGCCCCGACGGCTATCGCCACGACTATCACCGCTGGCGGGCGGCCTTTCCTGACGGCGAGGTCAAGGTCGTCAATGTCATCACCGGCAGTGACGGCTGGGCGGTGGTCGAATTCCTGAACCGCGGCACCCAGACAGGCCCTTTGCAGTCGGGCCTGGGGGATTTCCCGCCCTCGGGCCGCAAGATGGAGGTGCGCTATTGGTCGGTCATGCGCGTGGATGGCGGCAAGGTGGTCGAGGGCCGCGACTATTACGACAGCGCCAGCATTGCCCGCCAGCTTGGGCTGGTGGATTGACCGATTTTGACAGCCTTCGGGCAGGGTCATCTGAATAAGGAGACAGACATGCAAATTCCGGTTTTCATCGGCGCGATGCCGACGCGCCAGGTGCCATGCTCCGAGCCCGACCGCGATCCGCGTTTGACCCTGCCCGGCAAGATCGCCACGGTTCGCCCAACGACACAAGGAGAACGCCATGTCTGATCCCTTCAGCGACGTCGATGCCGCCTCGCAAGACCTCATCGACATCATCGTCGCGGGCCTTGAAACCCGCGCGACGGACCCGAGCATGCTGCCGGTGATCGACGCTTACCTCGACGCGATAAGCGTGCCCGCAGGTGGCCAGATCGTCGACATCGGCGCGGGAACAGGCGGGGTGACGCGGCGGATCGCCGACCGGTTCGCGCAGGCTGTCGTTATCGGCATCGAGCCATCCGTCGCATTGACCGACAAGGCCAAGGCGCTGGCGGGCGACCGAACGAACCTGAGCTTTCGCACCGGCGACGGGAACGCTCTTGAGCTCGCCGACGGCGGCACCGATGTCGCGATCCTGCACACGGTGCTGTCGCACGTGACCGACCCCGGCCGCATTGTCGCCGAGGCGGCGCGCATCCTGCGCCCCGGTGCCACGCTGGTGATCTGCGACGCCGATTTCTCCAAGGCCGCGTTGGGGTCGGTTCCCGGCGATCCGCTCGGTGCCTGCGCAGAGGCCTTTGTGGCGGGATCGGTGACTGATGCCTGGCTGGCGGGCAAGCTAAAGCCCCTTGTGACCCACGCCGGGCTGACAGTGGAACATTTCACCGTCGCCAACCGCGTCGTGACCGCAGGAATGGGCAACCTGGTCTGGGTGCGTATGTCGGCGGCGCGTCTGGTCAGCGAAGGCGTGATTGGCCAACCGCTCGCCGCCGCGCTGGAAGCCGAGTACCTGCGCCGTGCCGAGGCCGGGACGCTTTACGGCTTCCTTCCCTTCGTCACGATGATCGCCCGCAAGCCTGTGAAGTGACCGACCCGTTACCGCACCCGCGAGACGCCAACACATGAACCCTTAGCGACCAAGAATGCACAAAATGACCGACCCGGCCGACCCCTTTGCCCATCACCCCGAGCTTCGGGACAGAATCGCCGATCCGGCGGGCTCGTTCTTTCGCGATTTCAGCGTCGATAAGGTGGAGAAGCTGTTTCCACAGCTCAAGGACGCGCTGGCTTGGGTGCATCCCGACGACACGCGCGAGGCCAGCCGCGCAAAGGCGCTGGCCGGTCATACCGGGGATCTGTGGATCTTCGCCTATGGCTCGCTGATGTGGGATCCGGCGCTGAAATTCGCCGAGGTGCGCCGAGCCCGGGTTGCCGGCTATGCACGGCGCCTGATCCTGATGGATGTCAACGGCGGCCGTGGCACGCGCGAGGCGCCGGGCCTGATGGCAGCACTTGACCGGGGCGAAGCCTGCGACGGGCTGGTTTTTCGGATCGCCGCGAGCGACGTGGACACCGAGACCGAACTCCTTTGGCGGCGCGAAGTGATCGGCCCCGGCTACACCCCGGCTTTCGTCACAGCCGAACTTGACGACGGGCCGGTTCAGGCGCTGGCGTTTCTGGCGGACCATGCGACCACCGAAATCCGCGCCGATCTGACACGGGACGAGCAGGTTCGCTGCATCGCGCATGGCGTCGGATTTCTGGGTACCAGCCGCGAGTATCTGGTCAATATCGTCAGCCATTTCGCGGCGCTGGATATCCACGACGAGGATTGTGTCGCCCTGTTGCGCGCGGTCGACGACTATCTTGCATTGATCGACACCGTTACTGCAGACAGCACAAAGGCGACCCGATGAACACGCCAAGATCCTTCTTCGACGGTCACAACGATTTCCTGCTGCGCCTGATGATGTCGCCCGCCCCGCGCGAGGAGACCTGGTTGGGCATCGGCGGCAAAGGCCACCTCGACCTCGCGCGGATGAAAGATGCGGGGTTCGCAGGCGGGCTGTTCGCGATCTTCGTGCCGCCGATGTCCAGCGGTCCGCCGCCCGATTTCAAGGCCCTGATGGCGCACCCACCCTACACATTGCCGATGCCGCCGGCGATGGACCACACCACCGCGCAGCCAATGGCGCTGACGATGGCGGGTCTGTTGCACTGGATGGAACGTGCCGCCCCGGATGACTTTAAGGTCTGCCGGTCGGTGCCCGACATCCGTGCCGCGATGGTGGCGGGCGCGATTGCGGGCGTGCTGCACATGGAAGGGGCCGAGGCGATTGGGCCTGATTTGGACGCGCTTTACCTGTTCCACGAGATCGGCCTGCGCTCGCTTGGTCCGGTCTGGAGCCGCCCGACGATCTTTGGCCACGGCGTGCCAATGGCGTTTCCCGGTGGCCCGGATATCGGGCCGGGCCTGTCCGAAAAGGGCAAAGATCTGGTGCGCCTTTGCGACGCGCTGGGGATCATGATCGATCTGTCGCATCTGAACGAGGCCGGGTTCAACGATGTTGCCGCAGTGTCGACGGCGCCGTTGGTCGCCACCCATTCCAACGCCCATGCGCTGTGCGCCTCGCCGCGCAACCTGACCGACCGGCAGTTGCACATGATCCGCGAACGCGGCGGCATGGTGGGGTTCAATTACGCGACCTTTTATCTGAACGCCGACGGCACCGCCGCGCCTGAGACCGGCTGGGACGTGATTCTGCGCCAACTCGATCACCTGATCGCGGAACTCGGCGAGGATCACGTCGGACTGGGGTCCGATTTCGACGGTTGCGTTCTGCCCGACCTGATCGGCGACGTGACCGGCGTGCCCGCCCTGTTCCGCGCAATGGCCGCGCATGGCTACGACGACGCGATTTTGCAGAAGCTTGCACACGAAAATTGGCTGAACTGTCTGGATCGCTGTCTGAAACAGGGCGGCTCGGATCGATAGGAAACCGCGTTCCGACGTGATTGACCGCCAAGCCGTGTATCTGGCAATTGCAGCTGCCCAAATTTACCAAAGGGAAAATTCAGGAGGACGACGGCGCGATCCTCACCGCGCCAACGCCCCCGCCATTCCCGGTTCCGGAAAGCAGGTCGCGGCCTGCCCCGTCGCCTCTTGCCAGCGGCCGATCGACCGGCGGGTCTTGTACCCGGCCAGCCCGTCGGCGCCGCCGACATCGTGGCCCATCCCTTCCAACCCGCGCTGCATTGCCGCCACGTCAGACCGCAGGATGCCCACGACTGCGCCCCAACGCCCGCTGAAATCGCTGACGCCATATTGAATGCGATCCCCGACATGGCCCACGAACAGGGCATAGAGGTCGGAAGTATTGTAATCCTTCAGGACGTAGAAATTCGGCGTGACGATAAACGCCGGGCCATTGCGCCCGGCGGGCATCAGCAGGAATCCTTCCTGGCGCAACTCGGCATCGGGAAACGCCCGCCCACCAACCCGCGCGATCCCCAAACCGACCCATTCGGCAATCCGCCGCCCCTGATCGGGGCCTTCCAGTGTGCAGGACACCGATGCGGGCACCGATACCTCGAACCCCCAGTCGCGCCCCGGCACCCAGCCGTGCCGCGCCAGATAGGTGGCAATCGAGGCGATTGTATCCACCTCTGACCCCCAGATATCGGCCCGCCCGTCGCCGTCGCCATCCGTCGCGTAGGCCAGGAAACTCGACGGCATGAACTGCGGCTGGCCCAGCGCGCCGGCCCAGGAACTGCGCATCGCGCGCGGCGATTGGTGCCCGGCTTGGGCGATTTGCAACGCGGCGATCAGCTCGTCAGTAAAATAGGCGGCCCGCGTACTCATGAACCCTTTTGTCCCCAAGACCTGAAAGGCGTCATAGGGGATGTCGGCGCGGCCATAGCCACTTTCGCGCCCCCAAATTGCCAAGACGATACGGCCCGGCACCCCGGTGGCCCGCTCGGCGGCGGCAAGGATCGCCGCATGACGGGTCGCCATTTGGCGCCCGACAGAGGTGGCGCTGTCAATGCCGCCACGACTGAAATAAGCGCCCGGATTGCCGAATTCGGCCTGCCGCTGCGGCTGTGGCTCCAGGGCCATGCCGGGCGGGACCAGATCCGGCAGATCCCAATTCAGCGACACCCCGTCAAAAGCCCCATCGAAGATGTCGCGTGACACGCCGGCCCCCTCGGCCCGTGGCCAGACGGTGGTGTCAAGCCAGCCACGAAACTGCGCCTCGACATCGGCGCGGGTCTGGGCCGCGACAGGGGCCGCCGCAAGGCAAAGCCACAGAAGGATAATGAGGCCACGAAGGGTCACTGAATGTCTCCTTAACGGATGCCGCGCGACCCTAGTGCGGGATACGGGCCGCAGACAAGGTGAGCGGTCGGGCGGTACTCGAATATGATTTGCGCGCCGGACGAAATTGCGACATGACAGCCCGATGACCTTGTCGCAAAAAGCTCTTGCCGTTCACCTGCTCACCGCCTCGGGTGCAGTTTTCGCAATGCTGGCGATGCTCGCTGCAGTCGATCACGAATGGAGCCTGATGTTCCTTTGGCTGATTGTCGCCTTTTTCGTCGACGGCATCGACGGACCCTTGGCGCGGCGCTACGACGTCAAGACCAACGCGCCGATTTTCGACGGCGTGCTGCTGGACCTGATCATCGACTACCTGACCTATGTCTTCGTCCCTGCCTACGCCCTGTTCAAATCCGGGCTGGTCAATGGCTGGAGCGGGTGGATCATCATCATCGTGATCACCTTTACCTCGGCAATGTATTTCGCCGACAGCCGAATGAAAACTAAGGACTATTCATTCTCGGGCTTTCCGGGCTGCTGGAACATGGTCGTGCTGGTCCTGTTTGCCACCAAACCGGGGTGGGAGGTGAGCCTTGCGATCACCGTCGTGTTGGCCATCGCGATGTTCTTTCCGGTCAAGTTCGTTCACCCGGTACGCACCAAACGCTGGCGCAACGTGACTTTGCCGATGGCGCTAGCATGGACGTTCTTTGCGGGCTGGGTGGCCTGGGTGAATTTCGACCCATCAAGCTGGGCGCACTGGGGGTTGATCGTGACCTCGGTTTATCTGGTGCTGGCAGGGGCGGCGCAGCAGGTTCTTTACGGGACGGATGGTTAGCCAGACGCCAGTTTAACCCTGCCAGACTTTTGGACGACCGGGCGTTGCGATGTGGTTGCGCGAATTTACAGGTCTTGACCCAATTGCTTACAAGCGCGTCAGCACCACACCCGCCACGATCAACGCCGCCGCGATCCCCTTGCCCCGGTCCATCTGGTCGCCAAAGGCCAGCCAGCCGATCAGAACCGCGAACAGGATCGAGGTTTCGCGCAGCGCCGCGACAAGTGCGATGGGGGCCACCGTCATCGCCCAGACCACAAT
>JBBQHC010000036.1:0-22228 GCA_038323615.1 Rhodobacterales bacterium
GCATCGAGGCGGTCCCGACCGAACCTGTCAGCCAGCCGGATCACGCCCAGACAGGTGCGATAGCCTTGTTCACAGTGCTTGCGGTCGCGCATCACGACCTCTGCGAAGATCGCGACGTTCGGCCCGACACGGGCGGCCCAGGCCTGGAGGCGCTGCGGCGTCCAATCGTCGCGGAACTTGTGGTGCGCGGGCATGTGATCGCGCTGCGTGGAATGCTGCCCGTTGCTGGAGGTGACCTCGGAAAACGCAGCAAGGCAAAGAACCGGGCGCAGCTGTTCAGCCTGTTCGCCCTCGGCAATCTGTATCTGGTCCGAAGGCGGCTGATGGCGTGACGGCGCGAGTCCGTCGAAAACAGGGGAACGGCAGCCAAACGCGCGGAAAAACTTCCAAAATCGAGACCAAACCGGTCAAATTCAGTCCGGATCAGCTTGAGCCGACTAAACGGGGACGTTGATAAGATGTTCCCTAACTAGAGCAGTTCAGGTTGCAACGGGATCGGAATTCGCTGCCTCTCGCTCTCTCGCTCGAACGCGATTTTCGATCCGGGTGTTTCCAAGAAAACCTGAAACATTTTAATAGGCAGATGACCAATATTTATCAGAAGACGTGACCCGGGTCAGAAACGTTTTGGTGCGACTTACAGCTACCCGCCGATCAGACGTATATTTGGCGGCGAAGGTTGGTTTTGCTTCTTCAAGACACGGTTCTCAGCGCGTGCAATGGCGCGATCAAAGGTGTTTCGGATTCGTTGCGTCTTGCTCGAGTTGGGCCGGATCGGGTTCCCGATGGAGATTTCGATGTCCAGAGGATCGCCGTTGTCGTATTCGGTGTCTCTCTCGTCGAGCAGGTTCTGAATTTCGGTCTCTAGTCCGGCAGACGGTTCCAGGGTTGCCTTGCCAGAGACAACCACGAACGTCCCGGTTCCGGCATAGGCCATCATGTAGCCGTTTATCCTGAGAGCTTCGCTGATCGCGTCCGCTGCTTCGGTAACCGCATAGAGGAATTCTTCGGCAGACGCCTTTGCGTAGATCGCCTCGATGCGATCAATCTTGATGGCAACCACCTGCGAACCGGCGATCCCCGCATGGGACAGCTGCATCAGATAATTCCTCAGGGCAGTGTACTGTATGAGCCCCTTTATGCCCTCGATCTGCACCTCATCGGACAGATCGAACGGATGCTCATCTTCCGCTTCGGATTGCGCGCCGTCAGACCTCGTCCTGATTGATGGGGCCATTTGCCCGGCGATGACCATCTCCTCCGCCATGCGCAAACGGCCCTGTAGTTCGACGATATCGAATGGCTTGTTCGCGTAGTCCGTAGCACCCGCCCCGAAGGCACGATCAATGTAGTCTTTTTCGGCCATTGCGGTCAGCATGATGATCGGAGTCTTGCTGTAGTCGGGCATTGCACGAACAAAACTACAGAGTTCGATCCCATCAATGCCCGGCATGCTGATGTCAAGTAGCAGGCAATCAAATACGGCATCGGTTTCGTTCAGCATATCCAGCGCGATCTCACCCGACGCCGCGGTTGAGATATTCGTGAACCCCGCCCTCGCAGCCATCATGGTCAGGAGTTCGAGAATAAACGAATCGTCGTCAACAGCGAGAATTTTCATGCATACCTCAATATCTAGGTTATCGAACGGATTCAGCCACAAAATGTATCATAAGATGGGTGTCACAAAGCTGCAATGGTTCCGGCGTGCAAGTACTTGTTAAGGGCGTTGTTGCAGAACTCCTCTTTGGGGCATTACTACCATTTTCCCCATTGATCTCGGGCGACGCGGACGATCTCCCGGGGGGGCCGAGCGCGTTGAAGCGGTTGATTAGGGCGATGCGCCTGAACGCCAACCCATTTTCCCTGCTCGGCGGATAGAATTCCCTGTTCACCGGGCCAAATTTCCCTGTTCGTTTGCTTAGGGAATTTGCCCGCAACCCGCTGACAAAGCCCAGGAAACTTGGCCGCTCAATACCCCCAGAAGCCCAAAACTTCTCGAATTCCCTGTTATTTTCCCTGTTAGCAGGGAATTTGACCACCAAAGCACGGTACGGTCGGGACTGCGACCACCACCACTTCCATTTTCGGTCCAGTAAAATCAATGCCTTGCGAGGCGAATTGTCAAACCATCGTGCCCGGTTTGACACTTTCGTTCTCGTTTTTGTCCCGTCCAGCGACGCAATGGCTCGTTCTGCCTGTTTGCGGTTTGCCGCGACAGTGTAGCGGGTCACTTCGGCCAAGGTCTTATGGCCGCTGATTGCCATGATCTCATGGGCCCTGCAGCCCGCTTCAGCAAGGCGACGGCACGTTGCCTTCCGCAATCCATGGGCGGAAAGACCATTTGGCAGCCCAGCTTCAATGACCATGCGGCGAAACCAGTTCGTCAAGGACTCCGGTGTCAGGGGCTTGCCTTGTTCGCCCACGATAAATGTCAGGTTGTCTTTGGGCATGGAGTCGACCAGCGCCTTTAGATCAAAGTGCATCGGGATTCCGACTTCCTGCCCGGTCTTCCGCTGAACAATTGTCAACACATTGTTTCGGATATGCTGACGACCCATTCGGACCACATCGGACCTTCTTTGCCCGGCGTAGAGCAAAAGGGACATGGCAAGGTGTGCCCGAGTCCCTGACTTGTGGACGCTCAGGAATTGGTCGATGTGCTCTTCTTCCCATGTCCTAAAGCCGGTCGAAGTCTCGCGCACCTTGCGCACGCCAAGGGTCGGATCATAGCGTCGCCAGCCCGCTTCAATCGCGTGGCGCATCAAGATGTGGATCATGCGCAACAGGCGGTTTGCGGCCGCCGGGGTCTCTGCACTATCACCAATCAACTTCTGGACGAGTTGACGCTGCAACATGGCCACGCGCCTATCTCCGTGATCCGTCCGAAAACGCTCTAAGATGTTGCGATAAGTGCGTTTTTTCACGTCGCTCAGGCCCGTGAAGTCGGACGTGGGATAGTAGCTGGCGATCAATGCCCCCATAGTGCCGGGCTTGTTTCGATCCCTGCCAATGTCTACTTATTCGCCCGCATTGGCGGCTTCATAAGCGGCCATGAACTCAGGACTCCAAGGCAGCGCGGCAAGGGCCGTGCGATGGTATCCGGGGCGGCGAAAATACCAGCGCACCTTGCCGTGTCGGTCTTCAAAGCCCTGACAGTATTTGGGCGGTCGTCGCATTTGTTTCATGCTGCATCCCATTCGTTTTCGTCGGAATGTTCAGCATGGGACGAGTCGCCTTCACCGGGCAAGCAATCAATCGCGGCGTCCAGACCATCGAGGATTTTCAGCATGACAATCATGCCTGCCCCGACCGCGGCGCCCGCAGCAAAGAGCGCGAAATGACCGTACCCCCAGAGCAGGGCGTGGCCCAGCTCGTCGCTGGCGAGATGGTCCTCATCCGTGAAGTAGAGGCCCCACAACGAAAAGGCGATAATCGCTGACAGGATCGCCAACCAAAGGAGGTCGGGACTGGGAAAGATGGCGCCCCTTTCAAGCTGGATCATCGCGGTGATGGCGATGAATGTCTCGCCAAGCACGATGATGTTCAGCAGGCCATAGCGCTCGATCATGTGATGGCGGTGCCAGGTGGTGGCACCATGAACCAGCTACGCATGATCAAAAGTGACATTGCGCCTACCATCGTATGCTACAATTTCTTGACGGACTATAATTTGAGCACTACTTGCTGCGCGTTGCGGGACGACCCGCACCTCCAGTATCAATCCGGGACGGCCCGGTCCTAAAAAGGACTGAGTTAGGGCTTGGGTTTATCTATTTTTCGCTGGACTGCTGGAAATCATCTGGGCGTTCTATATGACGAAGTCCTTAGGATTCACAGTTTTTGTGCCTAGCACGATTACAGTCGTCACGATGATCGCGAGCTTCGGCTTCCTTTCGCTTGCCATGCGAACACTGCCTTTAGGCACCGCCTACACTGTCTGGACCGGTATCGGAGCGGTCGGAGAGTTCGCCATGGGTTTGATTGTATTGGGCGAAACTGTAAGCCCAATGCGTTTGACGGCAGCGGCACTGATTTTGGCCGGAATCGTGCTTTATAACATTATCAAGCACGGCTGGGTGAGTTTGCACGAGAAGGTAACTAATCTTCACATTCGTTCAGCTTGCAGCATTGAGCAGATTGCGCTCGGAGCTGCCCGTCGCTGCGGAATGCGTCGGACAAACCCGTCGTTCGCTTCAGGTGCTCAATGGTCTGCTTCCGGCCCATCGCGACACGCGAATAATTGGCATCGCGAGTTCTGTTCGTCCGGCGTCCATGAACTGCGTGCCCGGTCGCGCACCGCTGATATCAATGCGCACGGACTTGCCAGAGTTCGGTTCCCGAAAACTGTTGATAGATTCATATTCGCATTGTGACGCCACCGTTGGCTGCACAATGGGCTTACCGAGGTCGTAAGGATTGAATGCCAAATCCAAGGCGGCTCCCACTTCTTCACTGTCAAGGCGCTCCTTGCCGGATCGAAAGGCTACGCGTCAGGCCGACAGCACACTCCCCAGATCTTCAATAAAGGCGTAGGAATGGGTATTGATATCCCCGCTCCAACGCCAAACCGCGAGAAATCCTTCGGAGCCGGTAAGGAAAGCGTGTGGCAGCAAGCTGGGATGATGGATCATTGCGCCCGGTCCGCGCATGCGGACATCATCTCCGGCCGTCCACAATGCCTGTCCCGCAACGATCACATAGGTCTCGTCGGCGTCGTGAACATGCAGCGGGTAGTAGCTGTCGGGCGGCATATAGGCCAATCCGAGCCGCACATCTGGCGCGGGGATCGGCCCCTCGGGTCCCATAAGAGTGGCCACACTGATTATCGCCGCGATCTTGCCCTCGGTCAAATCTTCCACTGGGTTCGATCGGAGTGATCGGCTCTCCGAGTGCCGACGCTCGCAGCCCATAACAACCGGGAAATCCATTTGGACATCTGCACAACGGTGGGCCTGTCACCTATTTACATTCGGAATCGACACGTTAGCGTGTCGTCATCGTGACTTGTGCGGTTCGCCATCACGCTGAAACGTCGATTGGCTGCGCGAGCATGCAAAGGATAATCACCCTATGACTATTGCGCTCGAAGCACGCGGGCTCACCAAAGAGTTCAAGGGGTTCGTCGCCGTCAACAATGTCGATCTAAAGGTCGAAAAAGGGACGGTTCATGCCCTGATCGGGCCCAATGGCGCGGGCAAGACCACGTTCTTCAACCTGCTGACCAAGTTTCTTCAGCCGACCCGCGGCAGCATCCATTACGAGGGCCGCGACATCACCCGCCTGCCGCCGGCGGAAATCGCCCGGCTTGGGATGGTGCGGTCATTTCAGATATCGGCCGTGTTCCCCGATCTCAGCGTGCTGCAGAACGTCCGCGTCGCGCTTCAGCGCAAGCGCGGCGAAAGCTATGATTTCTGGCGTTCGGAAAAGTCGCTGACCCGGTTTGACGACGCCGCGCGGGCGCATATCGACGAGGTCGGCCTGTCGGAATTCCTGCATCATCGCGCCGGGGAATTGTCCTACGGTCGCAAGCGGGCGCTGGAAATTGCGGCGACGCTGGCGCTCGAGCCCGACATGCTGCTGCTGGATGAACCGATGGCCGGCATGGCTCAGGCCGATATCGAGCGGATTTCGGCGCTGATCCGGCGTGTCGCGAAAAACCGCACGATCCTGATGGTCGAACATAACCTGTCGGTGGTGGCCAATCTGTCCGACCGGATCACGGTGCTGGCGCGCGGCGAGGTTCTGGCCGAGGGCGATTACGCGACGGTGTCCAAATCGCCCGCCGTGATCGAGGCCTATATCGGAGCCGACAATGACTGAATCCGCAAAAAACCCGGCGCTGTTGCGCGTCAAAGACCTGCACGGCTGGTATGGCGAAAGCCATGTGCTGCACGGCGTCGATTTCGAGGTGAATAGCGGCGAAGTCGTCACCCTGCTCGGCCGTAACGGCGCGGGCAAGACATCGACCCTGCTGGGCATCATGGGCATGTTGCCCCGGCGCGAGGGGTCGGTCACGTTTGGCGGCACCGAAACCGTCGCGCTGCAGCCGCGTCATATCGCCCGGCTTGGGATCGCCATATGCCCCGAGGAACGCGGCATTTTTGCGTCGCTCAACGTCGATGAAAACCTGATGCTACCGCCGCGCATCGCTGATGGTGGCCTGAACGTCGCGCGGATTTACGATCTTTTCCCCAATCTCAAGGAACGTCGGCGCAGTCAGGGCACCAAACTGTCGGGCGGCGAACAGCAAATGCTGGCGATCGCCCGTATCCTGCGCACCGGGGCCAAGTTTTTGCTGCTGGATGAACCGACCGAGGGCCTCGCGCCTGTCATCGTCCAGCAAATCGGGCGCACCATTCAGGAACTCAAGCGCGAAGGCTTTACCATCGTGTTGGTCGAGCAGAATTTCCGCTTTGCCGCTTCGGTCGCCGACCGGCATTACGTGGTCGAGCAGGGCCGCGTGATCGACATGATCCCGAATGCGGACCGCGACGCCAATGCCGCCAAATTGCAGGCCTATCTTGGCGTCTGACAGACAACAACCCGGCGCACCACGCGTCACTTCAAGGAGAAGAACATCATGATGAAACAACTGGCACTCAGTACCGCGCTCGGCGCGCTTGTCGCCGGCGCGGGTTATGCCCAGGGGATCGATGTCAAACTGGGCGTGCTGAACGACCGTTCGGGCGTTTACGCCGATCTTTCCGGCGAAGGCTCGGTCGTCGCCGCACGCATGGCGGTCGAGGATTTCAAGGCCGCCGACAGAGGCCTGAACGTCGAGATCATCTCGGCCGACCACCAGAACAAGCCCGATATCGGCGCTGGCATCGCGCGGCAGTGGTATGACGAAGAGGGCGTCAACGCGATCCTCGATGTGCCGACTTCGTCGGTCGCGCTCGCCGTCGCGGATATCACCACGGAAAAGAACGGCGTGCTGATCGATTCTGGCGCCGGATCGACCGCGCTCACCCGCGAGCAGTGCCGCCCGACAACGGTTCACTGGACCTATGACACCGCAGCACTTGCCAACGGCACCGGCGCGGCGATGACCAATGCAGGCGGCAAAAAGTGGTTCTTTTTGACAGCCGATTATGCCTTTGGTCACTCGCTCGAGGAAAACACCGCGAAAGTCGTCGAGGCGAACGGCGGCGAGGTCTTGGGCACCGTCAACGTGCCTTTCCCGGCCACGGATTTCTCGTCTTTCCTGTTGCAGGCACAGGGCAGCGGCGCTGACGTGATCGGTCTGGCGAATGCTGGCGGCGATACCGTCAACGCGATCAAACAGGCGTCGGAATTCGGTATCACCCAGGCCGGTCAAAAACTGGCGGCGCTGTTGTTCTTTGTGACCGACGTGCATGCTCTGGGGGCCCAAACGGCGCAGGGTCTGTCGCTGACCGAAGCCTTCTACTGGGATCAGAACGACGCGACCCGGGCCTGGTCCAAGCGGTTCATGGACATCCACGGGGCGCAGCCGACAATGGTGCAGGCCGGGGTCTATTCCGGCACGATGGCCTATCTCGCCGCCGTCGAAGCCCTGGGCAGCGCCGATGACGGCGCCGCCATTGTCGCCCAGATGAAACAGGCGGAAATCGACGATCCGCTGTTTGGCAAGGTGACGATCCGGGGCGACGGTCGTGCGATCCACGACATGTACCTTTTCGAGGTCAAAACGCCCGAGCAGTCGCAAGACGAATGGGATCTGTACAACCAGATCTCCTCCATCACCGGAGAAGAAGCGTTCCTGCCGATGCTGGACGAATGCGACTTTACCAAGCAGTAACGCCAACCCCGCCGCCCATCGGAGATCTCCGGTGGGCGGCACCCACTAACAGACGATAACGCATCGGAACCCCGCCATGTTCGAGCTTTTGGGAATCGCGCCGCAGGTCCTGCTGGGCCAGCTTTTGCTGGGGCTGATCAATGGCTCGTTCTATGCGGTTCTGTCGCTGGGGCTGGCGGTGATTTTCGGCCTGCTCAACATCATCAATTTCGCACATGGGGCGCTCTATATGGCGGGCGCGTTCGTGGGGTGGATGCTGTTGCACTATCTCGGCATCGGCTATTGGCCTGCCCTGATCCTGGCGCCGCTGATTGTCGGCGCCTTCGGGATCCTGCTGGAACGCACGATGCTGTCGCGCCTCTATCATCTTGATCATCTTTACGGACTGCTGCTGACCTTTGGTCTTGCCCTGATCATTCAGGGGCTGTTTCGCAATTATTACGGCGTCTCGGGGCTGCCCTATCAGATTCCCGATCTGCTGTCGGGGGGTCAGAATCTTGGGTTCATGTTCCTGCCCAACTATCGCGCCTGGGTAGTCGTTGCGTCGGTTCTGGTCTGTTTCGGCACCTGGTTCGTGATCGAAAAAACCCGGCTTGGTGCCTATCTGCGCGCCGCCACGGAAAACCCCGTACTGGTCGGTGCCTTCGGGATCAACGTGCCGCTGCTGGTCATGCTGACCTATGGGTTCGGCGTTGCGCTGGCCGGTTTCGCAGGTGTGCTGGCGGCACCGATCTATTCGGTGAACCCCAACATGGGGGCGGACCTGATCATCGTCGTCTTTGCCGTCGTCGTGATCGGCGGCATGGGGTCGATCATGGGGGCCATCGTGACCGGATACATGCTCGGCCTGATCGAGGGGCTGACGCGGGTGTTCTACCCGGAAGGATCGGCGGTGGTGATCTTTGTCATCATGGCAATCGTATTATTGATCAAGCCCGAAGGGCTGTTCGGGAGGGCCGCGTGATGGCTGCGCAAGATACAGACACCGACCCGATGGTCACCTCGCCGATTGCGCCGGCCGCCGGCATGTCGACGCTGCACAAGATCATCTTTGCCGTGCTGCTGGTGTTTTTGATCGGCCTGCCGTTCATGGTCTATCCGGTTTTCGCGATGAAGGTGATGTGCTTTGCCCTTTTCGCCGCCGCGTTCAATCTGCTGCTTGGCTTCGGCGGGCTGTTGTCGTTCGGTCATGCCGCCTATTTCGGCGGTGCCAGCTATGTTGCCGCCCACGCGGCCAAGGTCTGGGGCCTGACGCCCGAACTGGCGGTGCTGAGCGGAACCGCGGCGGCGGCCCTGTTGGGGCTGCTGATCGGGTCCTTGTCGATCCGCAGGCAGGGCATCTATTTTGCGATGGTGACGCTGGCTTTTGCGCAAATGGTCTATTTCTTTGCCCTGCAAGCCCCGTTTACCGGCGGCGAGGATGGTATTCAGTCGGTGCCGCGCGGCAAACTGTTCGGGTTTATCTCGCTTGAAAACAACATTCCGCTCTATTTCTTCGTTCTCGCCGTGACCTTCGGCGGCATCCTGTTTCTCTATCGCATCGTGCATTCGCCCTTTGGTCAGGTGCTCAAGGCGATCCGTGAAAACGAACCGCGGGCGATTTCGCTTGGCTATAACGTCAACCGATACAAGCTGATGGTCTTCGTTCTCTCGGCCACCTTTTCAGGCCTCGCCGGGGCGATGAAAAGCCAGGTGTTCCAATTGGCCTCGTTGACAGACGTGCATTGGATGATGTCGGGCGAAGTGGTGCTGATGACGCTGCTGGGCGGCATGGGCATGATCTTTGGCCCGCTGGTCGGCGGCGCGATGATCGTGACGATGCAGAATTATCTGGCGACCTTCGGCGCCTGGGTGACGGTGATCCAGGGGGTCATCTTTGTGCTCGGCGTTCTGCTGTTCCGCGAAGGCGTCATCGGGGTGATTTCACGCTGGATCAAACGCCCGCTTTGACGTGGGCCAAGCACCCTGATTAGGCCGGCTCAAATAATGTCCACCGCCCAAACCTGATTTCGTCACGGGGCCGCTCCTGCCTGACCAGATTACAGCCCGATCCGGATGGCTCAACCGGATCAAGAGGCTAAGCACCGACGGCGCCAGCGCCCAAGATCGACCTGGGCACCTACAAAACGACGCAGCGAAATTGCCGCGGCCCCCCTTGCGGCAGGCCAGAAACAAACCAGGACTACGCCTCGAGTTGAGCGGCAAGGCAACTCTACCGACCCGCAAGTGTTTGTTAAGGGCGTTGTTGCAGAACTCCTACTTGGGGAATTTCCACCATTTTCCCCATTGATCTCGGGCGACGCGGACGATCTCCCGGGGGGCCGAGCGCGTTGAAGCGGTTGATTAGGGCGATGCGCCTGAACGCCAACCCAATTTCCCTGCTCGGCGGATAGAATTCCCTGTTCGCCGGGCCAAACTTCCCTGTACGTTTGCCTAGGGAGTTTCACCGCTACCCGCTGACAAAGCCCAGGAAACTTGGCCGAACAATACCCCCAGAAGCCCAAAACTTCTCGGATTCCCTGTTATTTTCCCTGTTACCAGGGAATTTGACCACCAAAGCACGGTACCGACGGGACTGCGACCACCACCATGCTTTATTTTGCGCCGCAAAGTCATTCGCGGCGCTGCCCCCTCTCGAGATCATTGACTCCGGCATCAAACAACGTGTCAGGCGGGTTTTCTTGGCACCCCGGTTCACAGTATAGTGCCGTCAATAATTCCGCGGGGCAGGCACAACATGGCGCGAAAACAAACCGCAGGCCGACCGTTCAATATCATGATCGTCGGACAGGCCGGGCGGCTGGAGTATGAGGCGCTGGTTTTCGCAGCATCGTTGCGTGAAAACTCGCCAAAGTTTCAGGGTCGCCTGATTGTCGCCGAACCCCAACCCGGCCCCCTGTGGAAGGCCGACCCGCGGATCAGCCCGCCCCTGCGCGAGGCTTTGGGCGAATTCGGTGCTGACATTATGCCCTTTGACAGTGTCCATTTCGGTGAGACCTATCCGCATGGCAACAAGATCGAGGGGCTGACTGTCCTGCCCGGCGGCGAACCCTTTGTTTTCTTTGATACCGACACGCTTGTGATGGGCGAACTGGCAGATGTGCCGTTCGATTTCACGCGTCCTGCCGCGTCCATGCAGCGGACCGGCTCGTGGCCCGAAGAAGAGCTATATTGGCCCGGCTACACCGCCATTTGGCAATCGCTTTACGACCGCTTTGGCCTTGATTTCGCCCCGACGCTCGATCTGTCGCAGCCGGACGAATATTGGCAGCGGTATCTCTATTTCAACGCCGGCTGGTTCTTTGGTGCCGATCCTGTGGCTTTTGGCAAACGGTTCACTGACTATGCCGTGGCGGTGCGCGACGACCGCCCTGCCCCGCTGGTCCTGCAATCACTTGACCCCTGGCTGGATCAGGTGGTGCTGCCGCTGGTGATCCACAGTTTCGGCGGCGGGCGTCCGGGGCCGGAACTGGCGGGGCTGGACGGCGACGTGACCTGTCATTACCGGATGTTGCCGCTGCTGTACGCCCGCGAAAAGCCCACCGTGGTGCAGGCGTTCGAGGCGATCTGCGCCCCGAACCGGATCAAGAAGCACCTGAAAAACTACGATGCTTTCAAACGAATGGTCTACCAGGGGCGCGGCGAAAAGGTGCGCGCCCTGTTCGATCAGGACAACCTGCCGCGCCGCGAACGCCAGATACGCAACATGATCAAATCCAACGGGTTCTGGATGCGCTAGCGCGGAATGACCATTGATAGAAAACAGTAATTTGACAAATCGCCAAGACTTAGGGCGACCGCGCTTCGGTGGCCCCCACCACGCCGGCATAGAATTCCCGCGCCGCATCCAGATCGCGAACGTGGTAGACCAGATGGAACATTTGCCCTTTTCAAAGAGGGCGCATTGAGTGGTCGCCGTTTTCCGCCTACACCAGCCTGCGACGATTTTCAAACGGGGAGGATCCCATGACCGACGGCCCATCTTACGGTTTCGACACGCTGCAAATCCACGCGGGGGCGAAACCCGATCCGGCGACAGGTGCGCGCCAGATCCCGATCTATCAAACCACCGCCTATGTGTTCCGCGACGCCGATCATGCCGCCGCTTTGTTCAATCTGGCCGAGGTTGGGTATATCTATTCGCGCCTGACCAACCCTACCGTATCAGCCTTGGCTGAACGGATCGCCACGTTGGAAGGTGGCGTTGGGGCTGTGTGTTGTTCGTCGGGCCATGCGGCACAGATCATGGCGCTGTTCCCGCTGATGAACCCCGGCTGCAACGTCGTCGCCTCGACCCGGCTTTATGGCGGCACGATCCAGCAGTTCACCAACACGATCCGCAAATTCGGCTGGTCGGCCCGGTTCGTCGATTTTGACGACCTGGATGCGGTGGAAAAGGCCATCGACGACGATACCCGCGCGGTGTTCTGCGAAAGTATCGCCAATCCCGGCGGCTATATCACCGATATTCCGGCCATCGCGAAAATCACCGATGCCGCCAAGGTGCCGCTGATTGTCGACAACACCTCAGCCACTCCCTATCTGTGCCGCCCGATCGAACTGGGGGCCACGTTGGTCGTTCATTCGACCACCAAATACCTGACCGGCAACGGCACCGTCACCGGCGGCTGCGTCGTGGACAGTGGCAAGTTCGACTGGTCTGCGACTGACAAATTCCCGTCGCTGTCGGCCCCGGAACCGGCCTATCACGGGCTCAAGTTTCACGAGGCCTTGGGGCCAATGGCCTTTACCTTTCATTCCATCGCCATCGGCCTGCGTGATCTGGGCATGACGATGAACCCGCAAGGGGCGCATTACACGCTGATGGGGATCGAAACTCTGTCCTTGCGGATGCAGAAACACGTCGAAAACGCGGTCAAGGTGGCGACTTGGCTGGAAAACGATCCGCGCGTCGATTCCGTGACCTATGCGGGATTGAAATCTTCGCCTTACAACAAACGGGTCAAAGATATCTGCCCGCGCGGTGCCGGGGGGTTGTTCATGTTCGCGGTCAAAGGCGGGTATGACGCCTGCATCAAACTGGTCGATAGCCTCGAAATCTTCAGCCATGTCGCCAACCTTGGCGATACCCGTTCTCTGGTCATCCATCCGGCCAGCACGACACACCGGCAGCTGAACGAGGACCAGCAAAAATCAGCAGGGGCCGACCCGAACGCAGTCCGCCTGTCAATCGGCATCGAAGACCCGGCCGACCTGATCGCCGATCTGGATCAGGCGCTGGCCAAGGCGACGGCCTGACTGCAGCCAGCCCCGGCACCACAGGCGCCGGGGCTGTTTCATTCTGTCACGCGCTGTTGAAATAGCGCGACCGGGGTTTGCGTTGCATCTGGCGCGTCCTACATTCATGTTATCGCGGCGCGGTCCCCGACACTGGGCGACCCCAAGCCAAAAAACCGAACGCCACTTGAAGGAGCACCATTGTGACATCGCAGGCGATCACCGTTTCACGAAATTTAGATGAATGGCGCCGACGCGCCCTCGCGGTTCTGGCGATGGCAATGTTGGCCTTTGCCCTTGCCTTTGCGCAGGCCACACCCGCTCCGGCCCAAGACCGGCCCATAAGCTTTGCCGATCTGGCTGAAAAGGTCAGCCCCTCGGTTGTCAATATCACCACGACGACGGTCGTCGCAGGGATCACCGGCCCCCAGGGGATCGTTCCCGAAGGCTCGCCGTTCGAGCAGTTCTTCAAGGATTTCCAAGACCGTCAGGGCGACAATGGTCCACGCCGGTCTTCGGCGTTGGGATCGGGTTTCGTGATTTCGGCTGACGGGTACATCGTCACCAACAATCACGTGATCGACGGCGCCGACCAGATCGAGATCGAATTCTTTTCGGGCACCCGCCTGCCGGCCACCATCGTCGGCACCGACAAGAACACCGATCTTGCGCTGCTCAAGGTCGATGCGACCAACCTGCCGTTCGTCAGCTTTGGTGACAGCGACGCAACCGGCGCCCGCGTCGGCGATTGGGTCATGGCGATGGGCAACCCGCTGGGCCAGGGTTTTTCAGTCAGCGCCGGCATCGTGTCGGCGCGTAACCGTGCGCTGTCAGGCACCTACGACGACTTTATCCAGACCGACGCCGCGATCAACCGGGGCAACTCGGGTGGGCCGCTGTTCAACATGGACGGTCAGGTCATCGGCGTGAACACCGCCATCCTGTCGCCCAACGGCGGATCGATCGGCATCGGATTTTCGATGTCATCCAATGTGGTCACGAACGTCATCACACAGCTGAAGGACTTTGGCGAAACCCGGCGTGGCTGGCTGGGCGTGCGAATTCAGGATGTGACGCCCGACATGGTCGATGCGATCACCGGACTGAACACAGCACGCGGCGCGCTGGTCACCGACGTTCCCCCCGGCCCGGCCGAAGACGCCGGTCTGAAGTCGGGCGACGTGATCCTGAGCTTTGACGGCACCGACGTACCCGATACCCGCGATCTGGTCCGCATGGTCGGCAATGCTCCGGTTGGCAAATCGGTCCCGTTGGACGTGCTGCGCGACGGCAACACGATCCCAATCACCGTCGTGCTGGGCCGCCGTGAAACTGCCGAAGCGGCAGCGGTCCCTGCCGCCGCCGAGCCCAAGGCACCCGAAGTGGTCGAAATGCTGGGTTTGTCCCTGTCTGAAATCACCCCGAACCTCACCGAACAATACGGTCTGACCACCGATACCGGGCTGGTCATCACCGCGGTCAACCCGGATTCTGACGCGGCCACCAAAGGCATCGTTGCGGGTGATCTGATTACCGAAGCCGGGCAGCAACCGGTTGTCACCGTCGCCGACTTTCAGGCCCGGATCGACGAAGCCACCGAGGCCGGACGCAAATCGCTGCTGCTGCTGGTGCGGCGAGGCGGTGATCCACGGTTCGTCGCGCTGGTTCTCGAATAACAGGCGCTGCGCGTGAAAATTTGAAAAAGGGCGCCCCTCGCGGCGCCCTTTTTCATTGTGCCGGGACGGTGCCCAATTGTTCCGGCGTCAGCGCAATCAGCCCCAAACGGCGGGCAGTTTCGATATACAACAGCGGGCTGTCATGGCTGTCGATCCGCTGGAATGCCTTGATCGCAAGCGCTGTTGACCTGTCCATTACGCCGCTGATCGGACCTTGGTAATGCCCACGCGCTTGCAGCGCGCGCTGCAACGACGCGACAAATTCGGGTGTCAGGTCTTCGGAGCAAATCGTCTCGAACAGCACTTCACGCCGCTCTTGCGTGATCTCTTGTCGGGTCACGGTGCGAAACGACGCCGGGGCCGACACGTTGCCGTCTGCGGCCATTTTGGCCGGGCGTACCATAACTTGTTCGGTCACGGTTTCGATCACCGCCGGGGTCACGTCGCGGCCAAAACAACGCCCGCTCGCGTCCTTTTCCACCTGCGGCACGTCAAAGACGGGTAATGGTGCGAACGGCAGTGCCGCCCCATTGGCACAGGCCGCCAGCAGACTGCAAAAGACCATCGCAGATGTCGTTTGTCGCATTGCTGCCTTGCCTGTCGGGGTCTTTGAACCGCTTGTGATTGTACGTGACCCTACCGATAGATCTCTTTTGCGGCAAAGCAAACAAGGGTTCGGCAGCACCGGCGAACAGGTTCTGTCGCCTTTGGCGCACAGTCTCGCCGATTTTGGGCTGGCAGGGCGGCTGACCCTCGCCTAGATAGAGGCAAACCCGCACGTCAAGGATCGGCAAAACATGGCGAAAATCACTTATATCGAACACGGCGGCAAGGAACATGTGGTCGAGGTGCCGAATGGCCTGACCGTCATGGAAGGCGCGCGCGACAACGGTATTCCGGGGATCGAGGCGGATTGCGGCGGCGCCTGCGCCTGTTCCACGTGCCATGTCTATATCGCCGCCGACTGGGTTGAAAAGCTGCCTGCCAAGGATGCGATGGAAGAAGACATGCTGGATTTCGCGCACAAGCCCGATCCGGTCCGGTCGCGCCTGACCTGTCAACTGAAGGTGTCGGATGCGTTGGACGGCCTTGTCGTGCAGATGCCGGAAAAGCAGATCTGATGCGGCTGGCGGGCCTCGCCACGGCGCTGTGTATGATTGGCGGCGTCGCGCAGGCCGCGCCCTTTGATGTGGTCGGTGCCACCTACACCGAACCGACCGACCGTTATACCCACGGCATTCTAGGCGATGCGATCGAATGGGGCGCCCTGTTGCTGGCGGTCAACGCCTGCCCCGATTGCCCCGACATGGACCTGCGCGAGTTCACGATCCGGCTGCCGGAAACCCGCGTTTTCGAAGATACCGCGCCGCGCCTTGTGGATATCGACAACGATGGGTTGAACGAGGTGATGGTGGTTGAAACCAGCTTGACCCAAGGGGCGCGGCTGGCAATCTACGATGAAAATGGGGTCAAGGCAGCGATCCCCTTCATTGGCCAGACCAACCGCTGGCTGGCCCCGGTCGGGGTCGGCGACATGGACGGCGATGGCACGATCGAACTTGTCTATGTCGATCGCCCGCATCTGTTCAAAATCCTGACTGTCTGGCGCTGGAAAAACGGCGCGCTGGAAAAAGTCGCCGACCGCGCCGAACTGACCAATCACCGGATCGGCGAAACCGATATCGGTGGCGGTATGCGCGATTGTGGCGGCGTGGTCGAGGCGATCACCGCCAACGCCGATTTCACCCGCGTGATGGCGACCCGGCTGGATACCGGACGGCTGTTCAGCCGCGATGTCGGGCCTTACGAAGGACGGCAATCCTTCGCGGACGCGCTAAGCTGCTAAAGCGACCAGCGTCAACAGGGCCGCGATTTCGGTCAGTTGCTGCGTCGCGCCCAGAATATCGCCGGTCTGGCCGCCGATCTTGGCCTTGGCGATCGACGCTGTGCCAAATGCCACCGCCGTGACAATCAGGGCCAGCGGCACAACCCACCACCCCGTCAGCGTCAGCGCCACGAGCGCCCCAATCCCACCGGCAATTTGCGCCGTCCGCATTCCCGGTCGCCCGACCGCATGGGCCAGCCCGTCGCCGCGCGCATGGCGCAGGCCCGCCATGACGGCGACCATCGCCGTCCGTGACAAGACTGCGGCGACCAGCGCCGGCACCCAAAGCCAGCCTGCCCCGATCAGCGCAGTCAGCGCCGCCCAGCGCAGGATCAGCGACAGCCCCAGCGCCAATACGCCATACGTGCCGATCCGGCTGTCACGCATGATCTCAAGCCGACGGGCGCGGTCATGCCCGCCCCAAAGACCATCCGCCGCGTCGGCCAGTCCGTCCTCGTGCAAACCGCCAGTCACGACGACCCCGACCGCCAGCATCAGCCCCGCCGCCAGCGCAGGCGGCAGGCCCAGCCACAGTGCTACCACCCCGGCCAGCGCCGTGATCGCCCCGATCAGCAGCCCGGCCAGCGGATAGGCCCAAGCCGCCGCCGCACCCCGCGCCTGCGCAACCGTGGCGTCCACCGGAACCGGCAACCGCGACAACAGGCCCAGCGCTGCCGCCAGATCGGCCCGATTTATCAACGTGTCGCGTTCCGTCACCGATCCGCCCTTTCCCGGCTTTCCATTCTGCGGCCGAGGGTTAGACAGGTCGCGACCGACTTGCAACGAGGACGACACAGTGACGGCTCCCTTCACCGAACTTGACCAATTCCGCGCCCTGCTGGCATCTGCGCCCATGCCCGATCAGGCTGCCCTGAAAGGGGCTGCGGCACGTAACGGCCAGCTAACCAAACCGCCCGGCGCACTGGGCCGGTTGGAAGACCTTGCGATCTGGTATGCGGGTTGGCGCGGCGATCCGCGCCCCGTGTTGGACGCGCCGCAAGTCATTGTCTTTGCGGGAAATCACGGCGTTTGCGCCCAAGGCGTGTCGGCGTTTCCCCCCGAAGTGACGGTGCAGATGGTCGCCAATTTCGAACATGGCGGTGCTGCGATCAACCAACTGGCCAAGGCGTTCGGCGCCCGCATGGACGTGCATCCGCTGTCGCTGGACACCCCCACCGCCGATTTCACCAAAAAACCGGCAATGACCGATGCAGAATACATCGCCGCCCTGATAACAGGCTGGACCGCCGTCGATCCCAAGGCCGACCTGCTGGTCACCGGCGAAATGGGGATCGGCAACACGACCGCCGCCGCTGCCGTCGCTGCCGCGCTTTTCGGCGGTGCGGCGGGTGACTGGACCGGGCGCGGCACTGGCGTCGACGACGCAGGGCTGATGCGCAAGACTGCGGCGGTCGCCGCCGGGCTGGTCCGACACGGCGATGTGACCGATCCGTTGCAAATCCTGCGCTGTCTGGGCGGGCGCGAATTGGTGGCGATGGCGGGCGCGATCGCCGCTGCACGGCACCACCGGATTCCGGTCATCCTTGACGGGTTTATCTGCTGCGCCGCAGCCGCCGTGTTGGAGAAAGCTGCCCCCGGCACACTGGATCATTGCGTCGCCGGGCACCTGTCTGCCGAAGGGGCGCATGGGCGACTACTCGACGCGCTGAACAAACAACCGCTGTTGAACCTTGGGCTAAGACTTGGCGAGGGGTCCGGCGCGGCGCTGGCGATCGGCATCCTCAAAGGCGCCCTTGCCTGTCACTCGGGCATGGCCACTTTTGCCGAGGCGGGCGTCAGCGACGGCTAGACGTGTCGCCAGGGCGGCGGCGGCGCAGATCTTCGGTTTCAGCCGCCTGCATCCGCCCCGCCAGCGCGGTTTCCAACTCGTTGTCCAACTCGCGGGCGCGGGCGACATAGGCAGCATTGTCGGCAATTGGCATACCTGGCTTCCACAATTCGGCCAGCTCGCGCATGTTTTCACGGTCGAGGTGATAGAACATCGTCTCGGCCTCGGCGGCCTCGTATTCGGACATCCCAAGGTTTTCCAAGGCATAACGCCCGGCACGCAAGCTGCTGTCAAACATCTCGCGCACAATGTCATCGGCCCCGGCGGCATAGAGTTCATAGACATGCACCCGATCGCGGGCGCGGGCGACGATGTGCAAATCGCTGCGTTCCTTGCGGGCATATTGGACCAGGCGCACCGCTGCCGCCTTGTCGTCGATGGCGACGACCAGCACCTTGGCGCTGTCCAATCCGGCAGCCGCCAACAAGTCGGGCCGGGTCGGGTCGCCAAAGAACCCCTTGAATCCGAATTTGCGTAACATCTGAACGGTTTGCAGGTCGCTGTCCAACACGACCGTGCTGAACCCGGCACTCTGGATCAGGCGGTTGACGATCTGCCCGAACCGGCCGATCCCGGCGATGATGACGGTGCCTTTTTCGTCCACCTCGTCGGCGGCGTGGTCTTCGTCCTCCGTCATCCGGCGGCTGATCCGGTCGTAGATGATGAACAACAGCGGCGTAATCAGCATCGACATAGCGATGATCAGCAACAGCTTTTGGCCCAGCTCTGGCCCCAGCACCCCGGTCGCCAGCGAGAACGAGATCAGGACGAACCCGAATTCGCCTGCTTGCGACAGGCCCAGCGTGAACAGCCAGCGGTCGCGTGGTTTCAGACCCCAGACCCGCGCCAAAGCGTACAGGATCGCGCCCTTGAGAAAGATCACCAGCAGGGTCAGGGCAAAGATCCGGAACGGATCGCCAAAGAAGGCCTGAAAGTTGAACCCGGCCCCGACAGTGATGAAAAACAGACCCAGCAGCAGGCCCTTGAAGGGTTCAAGGTCGCTTTCCAGCTCGTGCCGGAATTCCGAGTTCGCAAGGACCACACCCGCAAGGAACGTGCCCAACGCCGGCGACAGGCCGACCATCTCCATCAGCACCGCAATTGACACCACCATCAACAGGGCCAGTGCGGTGTACATCTCGCGCAGTTTGGCATGGTGGATATAGCGAAAAACCGGTCGCGTCAGGTAAACGCCCGCCAGAACAATCGCGGCCACCGCGCCCAGCGTCACAAGGGTGACGCCCCAACCCGGCAATCCCGCGACAAGGCTGATCGCGCCATGCGGCTCGGCCCCGGCAGCAATCTCGTTGGACCGGATCACCGACCCGTCCGGCGACATCATCAACGGCGCACTGACGACCAGCAACGGCAGAAACGCCAGCATCGGGATAACCGCAATATCCTGCGCCAGCAGCACCGAAAAGATGTTGCGCCCGCCCGCAGTGGCGACCAGCCCCTTTTCGGTCAGGGTTTGCAGCACGATGGCGGTCGATGACAGGGCCAGAATCAGACCGATCGCCAGCGCCTTGTCGATCGGCTGTTTCATCAGCATCGCAGCGCCCATGATGACGACGGTCGTGATCGTGATCTGCAGCCCGCCAAGCCCGAACAGCTTGTCGCGCATTGCCCACAAGACGCGCGGTTCCAGCTCCAGACCGATCAGGAACAGCATCATGACCACGCCGAATTCGGCGAAACTTTGCAGATCGGCGGTTTCGGTGCCGACCAGTCCGGTCAGCGGGCCGATGACGATACCCGCCAGCAAATAGCCCAGTACCGATCCCAGCCCCAATCGCGCTGCCAACGGCACCGCGATAACGGCCGCCCCCAGATAAATCGTTGCCTGAAACAGAAAACTTTCCATGTGCTACGTATCGCAATGCGCAACCGGGAACGCAACGACGGCCTGCGCACGATTTGTGACGGCATTGTGCAGAATCAGACCGGAATCAGACCGGCAACGGCGCGTCGGGTTTGACCCGCTCCATCACGATCTGGCTTTGCACCCGGCTGACGGCGGGGTGCGGCAGCAGGACTTGCTGGACCAGCCGGTTCAGCGCACTCAGGTCGATGCAAAAAACCCGCAAAAGATAATCCGCCTCGCCGGTCAGAGTCCATGCGCCGATGATTTCGGGCGCGGTGCGAGTCATACGGACGAAATCGCGGGCATTTTCGGCGGTATGGGTGGCCATGACGATGCGGATGAACGCCTCGACACCCAGACCGACCTTTTCAGGCGCGATGATGGCGCGGTAGCCGGTGATATACCCCTCGGCCTCAAGCCGTTGGCGCCTGCGCCCGGCCTGCGAGGGCGACATGGCCAGCCGCTCGCCCAGTTCTTGAGCGGTGAGTTGCCCGTCGAGTTGCAACGCGGCAAGCAGGCGAGAATCGATCTGGTCAAGCATATTTCACGCACTCAGGAACGTTATCATGCGCAGCTTTATCAGAATTATTTGATTTTACCTAAGATTTTGCGCAGGTATCGCACGCATTGCGCGATACTGTCCCGCAAACACTGTCTGAGGAGAAGATCATGGGCCCCTTTCCGCACGATGCCCCCAAGGCCACGATCACTGCCGCCAATCCCGCTGGCACCGACGGTTTCGAATTCGTCGAATTCGCCCACCCGGACCCCGACACGCTGCGCGACCTGTTCACGCGGATGGGCTATACCCACACCGCCACCCATAAATCTCGCGCTATCGAGCTGTGGCAGCAGGGCGACATCACCTATGTGATCAATGACGAACCGGGCAGCCACGCTCTGAACTTTGTCGACGAACACGGCCCCTGTGCGCCCTCAATGGCGTGGCGGGTCGTCGATGCGCAACATGCGTTACGACATGCCGTCAGCAAGGGGGCGCAGGAATATACCGACCCCGGCAAGACGATGGATGTGCCTGCAATCATCGGGATCGGCGGCAGCCTGATCTATCTGATCGATCAGTATTACGATAAAAACCCCTACAACGCCGAATTCAACTGGGTCCACGATGCGCATCCCGCAGGGGTCGGGTTTCATTACCTCGACCACCTGACCCACAACGTTCACAAGGGAAACATGGACGTCTGGTTTAAATTCTATGGCGACATCTTCAATTTTCGGGAAATCCGGTTCTTTGACATTGCCGGGAAATTCACCGGGCTGACCAGTCGGGCCCTGACCAGCGCCTGTGGTCGCATCCGCATCCCAATCAACGAGGATCGCGGCGAAACCGGGCAAATCGTTGAATACCTGCGCCGCTATAAGGGCGAGGGCATCCAGCACATCGCTGTCGGCGCGCGCAACCTATATGATGCGACCGACGAGATTGCCCGACGCGGCATCAAGTTTATGCCCAAACCACCCGCCAGCTATTACGATCTGTCTTACGACCGTGTCACCGGCCACAACGAACCCAAGGACCGGATGATGCGTCACGGCATCCTGATCGACGGCGAAGGTGTGGTGAACGGCGGTGAAACCCGAATCCTGCTGCAAATTTTCAGCAAGACGGTGATCGGCCCGATCTTTTTCGAATTCATCGAACGCAAAGGCGACGACGGGTTTGGCGAGGGGAACTTCAAGGCACTGTTCGAAAGCATCGAACAGGATCAGATTGACCGGGGCGTCATCGACGCGGCCCAATAATCACGGCATCGCCAAAACCAGCGTCCGCCCGCGTTTGACATAGTTCAACGCGTTGTCGCCGATTGCGCTGACCTGGCCACCATCCAGACGGTCGCCGACCTTGATGCGCAGCAACCGCCCATTGCCCATGCGGACGAGGGCGGTCCGGTTGCTGGGCGTGCCCGAC
>JBBQHC010000037.1:0-21971 GCA_038323615.1 Rhodobacterales bacterium
CGACGTTAAAATGGTCGCAGGTGACGCCCGATGCATCAACAGGGGCGCACGACACTTGACTTTGTTTGGCCCGAATGGGTTATGAACGTCCGATTGAAGCCGCAGACCCCGAAAGGGCCGACCACATGGAAAAGATCCCGCTGACCCGCGCCGGTTATGACAAACTGGATGCCGAACTGAAGCAGTTGAAATCGGTCGAACGCCCGGCGATCATCGCGGCGATCGCCGAGGCGCGGGCGCATGGCGATCTGTCCGAGAACGCCGAGTACCATTCGGCGAAGGAAAAGCAGTCGTTCATCGAGGGCCGGGTGAAAGAGCTGGAGGGCGCGATTTCGCTGGCCGAGGTGATCGACCCGACCAAGCTGGGCGGCACCATCAAGTTTGGCGCGACGGTCAAGCTGGTCGATGAAGTCACCGAAGAGGAAAAGACCTATCAGATCGTCGGCGAATACGAAGCCGACATCGAGGCGGGCCGCCTGAACATCAAGTCGCCGCTGGCCCGTGCGCTGATCGGCAAGGATACCGGCGACAGCGTCGAAGTGCGCACCCCGGGGGGCGACCGTTCGTACGAAATCCTGTCCATCGCCTATGTGTAAGCGTCGGACATGAAAGGCTGACATGGCAGAAATGCGCACGACTACGAACAAGATGTTGACGGCTGGAGCACTGCCGGATCGCGGCCGTGTGAGCGCGAGCGAAATGGTCGCTATCGGCCTCAGCCTGCTGTGGATTGTCGTAGCTGTCGCGTTTTTTCTGGCGTCATGGCGGTCGGATGACACAGGCAGCGGCCCCAGTCTGGACAGCCTGCGGATCATCATCACGCTGCTGGCGATTTTTCTGCCAGTGGCGATGATCTGGGTCGCCGCCAGCGCGGCGCGGTCGGCGCGCATCGTCCGAGAGGAATCGCAGCGATTGCAAATCGCCATCGACGCGATGCGCCAAAGCTATTTGGCTGACCGGCAGGGACGCACGAACGGCGGCATGCAGCCGACCGTCGAAAAGAAACTTAACGAGATCGCGCAGGCAACCCGGGCGACCGAAACCACCGTCGCCAGTTTCGCATCGGGACGGAGCGCGCAGGCACGCGCCGCGCCGTTTCATTCGACCCGCACCGCACCCGTCGATGACCAGCCCAAACTGGCGTTGGGTACCTCGGCTGAAGAGTTTCAGCCGCCGCTCGCCAAAGCCGAATTGATTCGCGCCCTGAACTTTCCCGATACGGAAAGGGACGAGGTGGGGTTCGCCGCCCTGCGCCGCGCCCTTAAGGACCGGCAGGCCCGTCAGTTGGTGCAGGCCAGTCAGGACGTGCTGACACTGCTGTCCGAGGACGGCATCTATATGGACGACCTGCGCCCCGACCGCGCCCATCCCGATGTCTGGCGGCGGTTCGCCAAGGGCGAGCGGGGCCGCGCCATCGCGTCGCTGGGCGGGGTGCGCGACCGGTCCTGTCTGGCGTTGACGGTCTCGCGAATGCGGGCTGACACGATTTTTCGCGACGCGGCGCATCACTTCTTGCGCAAGTTCGATCAGATGCTGGTGACCTTCGAGGACACCGCGACGGATGAAGAAATCGCCGATCTGTCCGAAACCCGCACAACCCGTGCGTTCATGTTGTTGGGTCGCGTCACAGGGGCGTTCGATTAAAGCATTGGCGTTTGACCTGATTCAGACTTTGCCAAATCTTGGGGCGAAGTGTGATTTCTGTCGGCTTAAATAAAACGCAAAATTGGTTGGATCATTTTCAGGTTGTCTGGTTAGGCCAAGTGAACGGGCTTGGAAGCGACTTTGCCAAGATCCAGTTCTCTAGAGAAGTAGATCTGCAAGATCATGTTTGTAATAGAAAAAACGTGTTTTTGTGGGTCTGTTAACGATTGGTTTGCAAATTTGCCGTCGCATCGGTGACGCCGTCGCAGGCGCACCGTCCCCAAGCGATCACGACACCGACCGCACCATCGTCGTCGCCGATTGGAACCCATAAAGCAGGCGCAGCGGCCCCATGCGGTGCGTCCCGACCGCCCGAAACCCTTGCCGTTCATACAGGGCGCGGGCGCGCGGGTTACTGTCGATCACGTCCAGACGCACCTCGGCAAAACCGCGTGCGGCGGCTTCGGCGGTGACGGCGTCAAGCAGGGCACTGCCGACCCCTTGGCCACGTGCATCCGGTGCGACGAAAATGCCATCCATCAGGAACCGCTGGTTTTCGGTATCGCGTTCCAACAGATTCAGCAGCAGACCGCGCCACAGCGCCCCGAACCGGCCATAAACCGCCGCCATGTCGCCAAAATCGCCGCCGACCAGCGCGCCCTCGATGGTTTTGAACCCGGCCACGCCCAGAAGCGTGCCGTCGGCGTCGTGGGCGCAAATCGCGTGGGTCGGGTCGAGAACCAGTTCGACGAAGGCCTGCGCCTTGTTCGCCGGCCCCATGACGCGGCCCAGCTTGGCCCCGAACGCCTCCCAATACAGCGCTGTGGCGGCGGCGCGGTCGCGGGGCGGGATACCTTTGGTGATCCTCACAGGCCGAAACTTTCATAGGGGAAATAGCGGACAGGGGTGCCAGGGGTGATCGTCATCGCGGCGTCGGGCAGCTCCACCAGCCCGGTTGCCCATGACAAGCCCGATACGCGCCCCGACCCTTCGGACCCGAACACCTCTGCCTTGCCATCACGAATGCGGGCCCGCAGATATTCTCGGCGTCCGTCCTTTTTGGATTTGGTGAATGCGGCGGGCACGTCGAACCCCTGCGGATCGCACCAATCGGCCCCGGCCAGTTGTCCCAATGCGGGACGGGCAAAGATCAGGGTGCAGATCAGGGCCGCCACCGGATTGCCGGGCAGGCCGAACACCGGGACGCCCTGCCATAACCCCAGAGCGAGCGGCCGCCCCGGTTTCAACGCGATCCGCCACAGTGCCATCGACCCGGTGGCGGTCAGCGCGGCCGAGATGTGATCTTCGTCCCCCGCCGATGCGCCGCCCGAGGTCAGGATCGCGTCGGCCTGCGCCGCGCCCTGGTCCAGCGCCGCGCGGACATCGGATTGACTGTCGCCGACCCGGCCCAGATCGATCACATGATAACCCCAGCGGGCAACGACCGCCCGCAGCATCGGACGGTTGGCGTCATAGATGTTGGCGTCGGTCGCCGCCTCGTCCGCGTCGCGCAACTCGTCGCCCGTCGAAAGGATCGCCACCCGTAAGCGTTTGCGCACCACGACGGTCGCAACCCCGGCGGCGGTCAGCGTGCCCAGATCGGCCGCCGTCAACCGTCGGCCGGCAGGCAGGATGTGGGTTCCGGCCTGCATATCCTCGCCCACCTTGCGCGTGTTTGCGCCGCGTTTCAGCGGCCCGTGAAAGGCGATGCTGACGCTGTCGGTCGTCGTATCTTCTTGCAGCACGACCGTATCGGTGCCTGCGGGCAGGCTGGCGCCGGTCAGCACACGGATCGCGTGCCCTGTCGGGACAATGTCGGGGTAAGGCACCCCGGCGGCGGCGCGGCCCGGTAGCAACGGCAGAGTCTGCGGCCCGTCAACGATGCTGCCCTGCGCAAAGGCGTAGCCATCGACCGCGGTATTGGCGTGGGGCGGATGCGCCCGGACAGCGGTGACGGCGCTGGACAGGATGCACCCGGCGGCATCGCCGACAGCCACCGTTTCGGAGCCGGTCACCGCCGTCAGACGGTCACGCAGCAACGCCAGCGCCGTATCGACCGGCGTCCAATGCGCGCCTTGCGGCATCGCGAAACAGTCGTTGCGCAGCGGTGGCGGGATCAAGGTCATGGCTGCAATCTGGGGGCCGGCACGCCGAAAATCCAGCCCTCTTCGGGGGCATTGACGGTCAGATGCGCGGCGAACGCGTCGGGGGCCATCGCAGCCAAAGTCCGCGCAACCTCGCGGACCTGATGCGCGTCCCTGATCATGCCGTCGGGTGCCGGGGCCGCGATCAACCCCGGCAGGCTGGGCCAGATTTCGATCATGGCAATCGGGCGGTCGAGCGTTTCGAACGGCCAGACCGCGACCTGTCCTGCAAAGCGGCGGCGCAGGCGCGATAACACTGGCAGGCCCATGATGACCTGACTGCCGACGGCCCCCGCACCCGACAGTTGCCAGCAAGTGAACGCGCCTTTCGGTTCGGTTAGGCGATGGTCGTGAAAGAGGTTGTGGTAAGACTTTTTATTGCGTGGCAAATGCGCGATATCGCGTTTCATGGCGTTGCCCCAGAACGGGCCGCTGCCGGGAAATGTCGCGTTGATTTCTCCGGCCAGATCGAAACGGTTGTTGACCTTGGGCGCATCCTGCACCCGGTCGGCAAACCAGTCCCACAGCGCCAGCGGATTATCGGTGCCCGTCAGTTCGCGGGCGAACCCGCTGGGATAGCCAAACGGGAAATCGAATCCGGCGCAGACGGTACGGCCAGCGTGCAACTCGGCGTCCAGCAATTCCGTCAGCCAGTGCTCCAGCTTTTGCCGGTTGCGGAAATATTCCGGTTCGCCCGCAGTCCCGTGCCGCGCGACACAGGCCCAGATCGCATCCTTCTTGCGCATCGCCCCGCGGTCGTTGCCACCCGACCAATCGACCATGACAAAAGTGTCGAACCTCATATTCCCACTTGCGCAAGTATGAACTCAGCGACCCCTGCGATGTCGTCCAGATCGAACACCGGGCGGTCCAGTTTCAGCGGGCTGTCGGATGCCACTGCCCGGATCGTCGGATCGTTCGGGGCGATCAGCGGGTTGCCGGTGACGGCGCGGAACGCCTCGACCTTGGGATGGGCGTCGCGTTTCCAGCCCTCGATCAGCACCAGATCGACGGGGTCGAGGCGCGCCAGCAGGTCTGCCAAGGGCGGCTCGGCAGCTCCCGCAAGTTCGGTCATCAGGGCCCAGCGAGTGCTGGACCCGATCAAGACCTGCCGCGCCCCGGCGGCGCGGTGGCGGTGGCTGTCTTTGCCGGGTTGATCAAGGTCGAACGCGTGGTGCGCGTGTTTCAGGGTCGATACCGTGATGCCACGCCCGGTGATCTCGGTCACCAGCCGTTCAACCAGCGTGGTTTTGCCTGCATTCTTGAAACCGACGACGCCGAACACCTTCATAACATCGCCTTGGCCTGCGCCAGATCGGCGGGAGTGTTGACGTTGAAGAACGCCGCATCGTCGGGGAATTCGGCGGTCGCGGCATGGTGGCGGTCGGTCCACAGGACGACCTTGCGCAGGCCATCCGTCAGTGCCACGCGCAGATCGTCGCGCAGGGCGACGGGCCACAAACCGAATGTGGGGTGCCGCCCACCCGGCGTTGCCGCCAGAGCCAAGCCAATGTCCCCGGCGGCCAGTTGCAGGCGCGGCACCAGATCGCAGGGAAAGAATGGCGTGTCGGCGGCGGCGGTGACGATATGGGTCGCGCCCTGCGTCGCCGCCCAGTCAAGGCCCGCCAGCACTCCGGCCAAAGGCCCGGCAAAGCCGGCAATTCCATCGGCCAGAACCGGCAGGCCAAGACGTTCAAAACGGGTCGGGTCGCCGTTGGCATTCAGGGCCAGCCCGGCCACCTGCGGGTTAAGGCGGGCAATCACGAGGTCAAGGATCGTGCCATCGCCCAAAGGCAGCAGCCCCTTGTCGCCGCCGCCCATCCGGGTTGCCTGTCCGCCTGCAAGAATAACACCCAGCGGCGGCGTCATCGCTTGTCGCCACCTTTGCGGGCCGAATGTTGCGGCTCGTCCGCCACGGCTGCCGGGTCGGCGTCGCGCACCAACCGATCCTCGCCCGCCAGACAGACGAACCTGTGGCCTTTCATCCGCCCGATCAGGGTCAGCCCGACCTGTCGCGCGATCTCGACCCCCCAGGCGGTGAAACCCGACCGCGAGACCAGCGCGGGTATCCCCATCAGCGCTGTCTTGATCACCATCTCCGAGGTCAGCCGCCCGGTGGTGTACAGCGTCTTGTCGGTGGCGGGCACGTTTTCGGACAGCATCCAACCGGCGATCTTGTCCACCGCGTTGTGGCGCCCGACATCCTCCATATAGACCAGTGGGCGGGGGCCTTGGCACAGGACCGTGCCGTGGATCGCGCCGGCGGTCAGATACAGCGACGGGGTGCGGTTGATCCGGGCGGACAGGGCGTAAAGATCGGAAGTGTGCAAAAGGGTCGGCGGCAGTTTCACACCCGCCAGCCCCTCCATCATGTCGCCGAAAACGGTGCCGACGGCGCAGCCGCTGGTCCGGGTCTTTTTGCGCAGCTTATCCTCGTAAGTCGTCTGCGAGGTGGTGCGCACGACGACAGTTTCCAGCTCTTCGTCGTAATCGACGCCCTTGATGACCTCGCCGTCCTTCAACATGCCCTGGTTGCGCAGGAACCCCAACGCGAGATATTCCGGGTAGTCGCCGATGGTCATTGCGGTGACGATTTCCTGGGCGTTCAGATAGATCGTCAGCGGGCGTTCCTCGACCACGTTGGTGGTCAGGGGCGCGCCGTTCTGGTCGGTGCCGGTGACGACGCGGGTCAGCCGGGCGGCCCCCGGATCGGGGGCGATCAGATAGTCGGACAGATCGTCAAGCACGGCCAATTGTCATTCCCCGGCGGCGCGGTTATCCCGCAACGGCACCGATCAGACTAGGCCAAGCCCATGCCCGCCACCACTGCCAAATCCGCCTATTGGTCCGGCGTCCGCGACGGGCTGCCGTTCCTGCTGGTGGTGACGCCGTTCGCGGTACTGTTCGGCGTCGTGGCGATGGATGCGGGGCTGACCCTCGGCCAGACGATGGGCTTTTCGGTGACGGTATTCGCCGGGGCGGCGCAGTTTGCGGCCCTGCAACTGATGGTCGATAATGCGGGGATCGCACTGGTGCTGCTGGCCGCGCTGGCGGTCAATCTGCGGATGGCGATGTATTCGGCGGCGCTGGTGCCGTGGCTGGGGGCGGCGCCGCTCTGGCAGCGGGCCGTGGTCGCCTATGTCAACGTCGATCAGACCTATGCCGTCAGCATGGTGCGGTTTGATGAGCGGACCGACTGGGGCGTGGCGCAGCGGGTCGCGTTCTTTCTGGGCGTGGCGACGCCGATCACCCCGATGTGGGTGGCGATGACGGCCGTCGGGGCGCTGGTGGGGTCGCGGATACCGCCTGAATGGGCGCTGGATTTCGCGCTGCCGATCACGTTCATCGGGATGTTCGCGCCGATGCTGAAAACGCTGGCGCATGTGGTGGCGGCGGCGGTGTCAGTGGCAGTGGCGTTGGCATTGTTGGGCTTGCCTTCGGGGCTTGGCCTGCTGATCGCGGCGGGTGCGGCGATGGTGGCCGGGGCGACCGTCGAAACCATCATGGAGCGGCGGGCAGCATGACCTATTCGGTGGGACAGATCTGGTTTATTATTCTGGCGCTGGCATTGGGCACCTACCTGATCCGGCTGTCGTTTTTGGGGCTGGTCGGGCGGCGGCCAATGCCGCCTGCGGTGCTGCGGCTGTTACGCTATACGCCTGTAGCGGTGCTGCCGGGCATGGTCGCGCCGCTGGTGTTATGGCCTGCGGCGACCGGCGGTCAGATTGACCCGCCGCGTTTGCTGGCGGCGCTTGTGACACTGGCTTTCGGGTTCAAGACACGTAATCTGTTGGCGGCGTTGGGGACGGGGGCGGCGACGCTCTACGCCGCCCTTTGGCTTACTGGCCAGCTCTGATCGCGGCGTCGATCTGGGCGGCGGCGACCGATTTATCGTCGGCGTCGGTTTCGCGGTATTCGTTAGTGACGACGTTGGGCCGTTCGGCAAACTGATCCATCAGGCTGGTCGGGAAATATGTCACACGGGTCGATTCAAACCCCGGAATCGTGCGCAGCACTGTTGTTGTCACGCGGGTGCAGTTCGCCTTGGCGACCGGGCCGGCCACCATGAAGGCGCGCAGCGCCATTTCGGCGACTTCGGGCGTCACGTTCACCCGCTGGGCGACAGTGTAGTAGGTGATCCGCGAATGATACGAGATATAGTATTGTTTGATCTGCGGCGTGACGCCGAAAATCACGTCGTTGCGTTCCGGGATCGACGGATGCCCGAAGGTGCCCGCCGGATCCCAGATCACCCGCTGACTGGCGCTGATGATCATGCTGGTATGCGCGCCATTGCCCGACTTGGTGTTGAGCATGGTGAACAGTTCAAGGTACTTCTGCCCCGGTTCTTCGTAAAATGAGCGGGCGATGAAATCGTCGGGGGCCCAGACGGATTGGGCACAGGCGCCAAGGGCGAGGGGCGCGCCGAGAACAAAGGCGCGGCGGGGCATCAGCGGTTGGGTCATCCCGAGATCAGCCGTTCACGAGGGCGATAAAGATCAACAGACCGACCGCGATCATCGCGCCCTTGCTGACCATGCTGACGAAACCGGCAAAGGTTTTCTCCTGCGTGGTGATATCCATCTCGCCATGCTTGTGTTCGGCCATCTCGCGGCTCCTTTCAAATATCGTTGGGGTGTCGGATAGACCATCGCGCAGCGCGTGTCACGACTTGACTGTCGGTTTGGCGGTGACATCCGCGTGACGATCCAGCGCACGGCCCAGACGGAACCCGATCCGTGTTGGTTCGGCCTGTTCGGCGGGCTTGGGCATCGCCACCAGCATGACGTTCAACTGGCTGACGTGCTGGATTATCTGGGTCTTGGGCCCGCCTTCGTCACGACCGTAAAAGGTGACGATGTCGGGGTCGAAATACCCCATCCCCTCGATCCGGATCACCCCGGCGCTGCTGCCGGTCAAGCCCATCGCGATCTCATGATCCGCGTCCAGCGTTTTTTCAAAGTTCTGGATATACAGGATCAGCCGTTCGTAGGCCCATTGGGCCGGGCTTTTGTTCAGCACAGATTCCTGCAACGCTGGCGGCAGTGTTTCGGTTTCCTGGCAATCCCGGTCGGGGTCCGTATAAACCTCGTGAATCGTCGGCAAGACCGCATTTTCAGCGATTTCAGCAGAGGTGTTGATCGTGTCTTGGGATCGGGTCATAGCGGCACCGCAGTTGTATCCTTGATTTCTTCCATAACAAAGCTGGCGGAAATATCCGATACCGAAACCCGCCCGATCAGCCGTTTGTAGAAGGCGTCGTAGGCGGGCACGTCGGCGACGCGGACCCGCAGGACATAGTCCAGATCGCCGGTCATCCGGTAGGCGCCGACCACCTCGGGCATCGATCGCAGGGTGGATTGAAAGGTTTCCATCCAGTCGGCGGCATGCGCGTTGGTGCGGATCAGAACCATCACGGTCAGCGGGCAACCGACCTTGTCAGGGTCCACCAGCGCCACGCGCCCCCGGATCACGCCGGCGGTTTCCATCTGCCTGATCCGACGCCAGACCGCGTTGCGCGACAGATGCACCCGTTCGCCGATATCGTCCACGGTAAGGCTGGCATCCTGTTGCAGGTGTTTCAGGATATTTCGGTCTGTTGTATCAAGAGTGTGGTCCATATTGGGACTGTATCCCAATTTCAACCACAATGGAAAGGAATTTTGAGACCTGTGTTTGGGCCCGTTGGGTTAATTTAGGGCCATCAAACAGGAGATAACCGATGTCGGATTCAACCAACACCCCGCGCACAGGCAACCCATTCGCGGCCATATTCCTTGACCATCCGGCCACCGTGAACGAAACCTATTTCGGCCACATGCGCTTTGCCCTGACGTTCGCGTTCTGGCTCGCGGCGGCGGCGGGGGCGGCATTGGTCCATGCGTTCATTCCGGTCCTGTGCGAAACCACAGCCAGCCGGATTCTGCGCCGTCTGCACGCGAAAATCGAAGCCCGGCACTGACACCTCATGTGCCGGATCGCCGCCTATATCGGGCCTGCCATCCCGCTTGAAAACATCATCGTCCGCCCCGCGCATTCGCTGCTGAGCCAAAGCCAGCACGCGACCGAGGCCAAACTGGCCGTCAACGGCGACGGGTTTGGCATCGCCTGGTATGGGGCAGGCGAACAGCCAGGCCTATATCGCGACGTGCTGCCGGCATGGGCCGACGGCAATCTGACCAGTCTGTGCCGGATGGTGCATTCGCCGCTGTTCATCGGCCATATCCGCGCCTCGACCGTGGGCGAAACCAGCCGTGCGAACTGCCATCCGTTCGCGCATGACCGCTGGTCATTCTGCCACAACGGGCAGGTGCCGCATTTCGCCCGGATCCGGCGGCGGCTCGAGGCGGCGCTGCCTGACGATCTGTTCGCCGCGCGGCGCGGCACCACCGATTCCGAGATGATCTTTCTGACCATGCTGGCCAACGGGCTGGACGCCGATCCGCAGGCAGCTTTGCGGACGACGCTGGATCTGATCGGCCCGGCGGGCGACGAAGGTCCGGTGCGCCTGACGGTGGTGTTTTCGGACGGGCAATCGCTGTTCGCGTTCCGCTATGCCTCTGACGGGGTTTGCCCCACGCTGTATGTTTCGGGCGTGCTGGATCATGGCGGCCGGGCGTTGGCGTCGGAACCGCTGTGTGGTCAACCGAACCGCTGGAACCCTGTGCCGGTTGATACGTTATGTACGGTCAGTGTCGCAGGGGCGGCGATGTTGGGGATGGCTGCCTGAGGGCCGTCAGTCTGTAGGTTTCGCCCCGGTTTTAGTGGGCCGCGCCGGATACTTTCGGGTATTTGTCGCGGCCCCCGTTTTCAGAATCAGGCCGCCATCTGCAATTTGCCCAGACCCGCCCGCAGGGCCGCGACACAGTCGCCGTCAAACGCCACGCCGATGTCTTTTTCCAGAATTGCGAAACAATCGGCAATCGGCATCGCGCCGCGATAGGGCCGTTCCGCTGACAGGGCGTCGAACACGTCCGCCACCGTCAATATCCGCACCTCAAGGCAAAGCTGCTCGCCTGCCAGCCCATAGGGATACCCGCGCCCGTCCAATCGTTCGTGATGCGCACCGGCAATCGGGGCGATGTCGGCAAAGGCGGCGACCCGTTCAAGGATACGTTCGGAGTGCCAGGGGTGGCGTTTCACCGCTTCGAATTCGACGGCGTCCAGTTTGGCGGGTTTGTCGAGGATCTGATTGCTGATCGCCAGTTTGCCCAGATCGTGCAGCAACGCGGCGCGGCGCAGCCAGCGGCGGTGCGGCGCGGTCAGTCCCAGTTCTTCGGCGATGATGTCGGTATACAGCGTCACCCGATTGGAATGGTCAGCGGTAAAAGGGCTTTTGGCATCCACCACATCCGAAAACGCGCCCGCGATATCGTCCAGATATGAAGCATCGACCGGGGCAGCGCGCAGTGCGGGGGGTAGGGCAAAGACCCGCGATTCCAGTTGATCGCTGGCCAGAACCGTCCAGAAATCGGGCAACCCCTGCGCAGTGTCGAACGCCGCCGCCAATGCCGGGTCAAACCATTGTCCGGCCCGCTTTCTCACCTCGGCCCGCGCCGCCACGACCCCCTGATCGCTGTGGAACACATCGACGACTTGCGCCAGCAGCGCGATGTTGGCCTGCCGGGGGATCGCGGCGCCTTTCAAGCCTTCGGGTTTGCCGCCGCCATCCCAATGTTCGTCCAGACTGCGGATGCCGTCCTGCACGCCGGTCGAAAATCGCATCTTGGCGGCGATGTCGGCGCCCCGATGGCATCGCGCGGTGATCAGCTCGCGCGAGATTTGGCCGCCGTTTTGCAGGATGTTGACCACGGCGCGAATCCGTTCCGACAGCCCGGCCTCAAGCCCGGTTTTGGCGAACACGAACCGCAGCGCGGCGGTCAGACTGCCATCAATTGCCTTGAAATCGCGTTTGAACGTGATGTCGTCAGCCAGATACAGGTCGCAGATTCGGGCGGCGTTGCTGGAACAGCCCAGATCTTTCAGCAGCAGGGTGAAATACAGATCATCCAGCGCCGCCGCATCCAGCCCCAGCGCCATGCCGATATGGGTGCCGATCCACGCGGCACGGACGCAATGCCCCTGCGGCTGCCCCTCGGTGATATCCAGCGCGTGCGACAGCAGCCCCAGCAGTTCCGCCAGATGCAGGGCTTGCGGGGTGTCGCGCGGCTGGTCGAAAAGGCGATAGGGCATGGGCAGCCTTTGTTCAGGATCGCGCCAGCCCTAACCCATCGACATTGCCAAACCGTTTAGCCAAGCCGTTCAGACTGCCTGCCACCGATAGGCCCCGTCAGCGTCCAGCCAGCGCCGCACCTTCCCGCGCCGGTGCAGCCAGTTCAGATGCGCCAGCGTTTCAACCAGCGCCAGACCGTATTCGCCCGCCCCGATGTCGCGCTTGAACAGCGGCGCAAAGCAATCGCCGCCTTTTTGCGGCACCGCCAGATGGGCGCGCAGCCGGTCGAGCGCCCCGAGATGATTGTCGATCATCTGTTGCAGCCGAAACGCCAGCCCGGTGAAGGGCAGTTTATGGCCGCCCAGCACCAGATGATCGTCGCGGGCGTGCTGCATCAGATCGGCGCAGGATGTCAGCCATTCGCCCAAGGGATCAGCCTCGGGTTCGGACGGATAAACGCCGATGTTGGGGCTGATCGAGGGCAAAAGTTGATCGGCACCCAGCACCAGATTGTCGTCCATGCTCCAGAATGTCGCCTGTTCGGGGGCATGGCCGTGGCCAATGCGCACGGTCCAGTTCCGCCCGCCCATCTTGATGGTACCGCCCTGTTGCAGCCGGGTAAATCCGAGCGGCAGGGGGGCAACGCAATCGGCAAAGTTGAACGGGCGTTCGGTCAGTCGCTGCGCCAGTACAGTGCCGGCCATCCCGGCACGGCGGTAAAACGTGACGGTTTCAGGCGGATAGGTCGCCTGTTCGTCCAGACACAGCATCCGGGTCATCAGCCAGGCGGTGCGTGTGGTCAGCAGTTCCGCGCCACGTTCCAAGAACCAGCCCGCCAATCCGACATGATCAGGGTGGTGGTGGGTGACGACGACGCGGGTGACGGGTTTGCTGGCCAGCGGCCCGGCCAATAGCGTCTCCCATATCCCCCGAGAGGTTTTCGACGCAAACCCGGTATCGATGACGGTCCAGCCGTCGCCATCATCCAGCGCGTAGATGTTGACATGATCCAACGCCATTGGCAGCGGCAGGCGCAACCACAGGACGCCGGGGGCGATTTCGGTCGCTTCGCCAGTGGCCGGTGGCGTCTGAAAGGGGTAGCGGATCATCTTTGGGCTTTCCGGCCGGGCGGGCCTGACGTTCATGCTGCCAGATCGTCCGGCGAGATCGCCAGCAGGTCGGCGGCACCCTCGCGGGTATGGGCCAAAAGGCCGGCGTGTTCGGGCAGCAGCCGTTTGATGTAAAATCGGGCAAGGCGTTCGCGCACAGGATCGCCGGTCATTGCGGCGGTCAGATGGGCATGGCCGCCAAGGCTACGGGCAAAGGCCCGCAGATAGGGGACAGCCCCGGCAAAGCGGTCGTTCATGTCATTGCGGGCGACCAGCCAATCGGTGGTTTCGCGCAAGGACTCGGCGGCGTTCCACACCGCCTCGGCCAGATCGGGGTGGGCTGTTTTTGCGGCCTCGGCGCCGGCCTCGATTTCGTCCAGCAGACGATTCGCCGCCTCGCCGCCGTCCATCATCTTGCGGCCGACAAGGTCCATCGCCTGAATCCCGTTGGTGCCTTCGTAAATGGCCGTCACGCGAACGTCGCGGGCGTACTGGGAGGCGCCGGTTTCCTCGATAAAGCCCATGCCACCGTGGATCTGCACACCCAAATTGGCAACGGCGATGCCGGTGTCGGTGCCGAATGCCTTGGCAATCGGGGTCAGGAACGCGGCGCGGCTGCGCCATTGATCCTCGTCCGTGGCGGTCGCCATGTCGATGCCGGCTGCACACATCAGGGCGATCGACCGGGCGGCAAAAATCTCGGCCTTCATTTCGGCCAGCATCCGGCGCACATCGGGGTAATCGACGATGACGCTGCGGCCTTGCTTGCGGTCGTTCGCATAGGCCAGCGCGTGTTGATAGGCTCCCTCGGCGGCCCCGATCCCCTGCACGCCTACGCCCAGCCGCGCGTTGTTCATCATTGTGAACATTGCTGCCATGCCACCATGTTCGGCACCGATCAGCCAGCCCTGCGCGCCCTCATAGGCCATAACGGCGGTGGGCGATCCGTGCAGGCCGGTCTTGTGTTCCAGCGACACGACGCGCAGGGCGTTGGGTTCGCCGGCTTTGCCATTCGTGTCGGGAATCAGTTTGGGGACCATGAACAGGCTGATCCCCTTGGTCCCCGGTACCCCGTCAGGCAGCCTGGCAAGGACAAGATGGCAGACGTTCTCGGTGAAATCGTTGTCGGCCCAGCTGATGTAGATCTTTTGCCCGGTGATCGCATAAGTGCCGTCGCCGTTCGGTTCAGCCTTGGTCCGCAGCGCCCCGACATCGGATCCGGCCTGCGGTTCGGTCAGGTTCATCGTGCCGCACCAGTTGCCGCTGATCAGGTTGGGCAGATACAGGTCTTTGATCGCGTCGGTCGCGTGATGTTCCAGCGCTTCGATCTGGCCTTGGGTCATCAGCGGGTTCAGTTGCAGTGACAGGCAGGCCGCCGACATCATGTCGTTGACAGTGGTGGTCAGCGCCATCGGCAGGCCCATGCCGCCGACATCGGGACTGGCCGACATCCCGATCCAGCCGCCATCAGCAATCGCGCGATAACCATCCGAAAAACCGGGCGAGGTGCGCACAATGCCGTTTTCCAGTTTCGCGGGGTGCAGATCGCCGGGGCGTTGCAGCGGGGCAAGGGCGGTTTCGCACATCTTGCCGGCTTCGGTCAGGATCGCATCGACCATGTCCGGTGTCGCCTCGGCAAATCGGGGGGTTGCGGCAATCTGGGCGAAACCGGCGATGTGATCGAGCAGAAAGCGAAATTCGGCAGTCGGGGCGCGGTAGGGCATCGGGCGATTTCCTCGGGGTGGCTTGGCAGGGGATCAGCCTGCGTTTATGTGGGCTGTGACCAAGGGGGACGGTATAACAGCTCCCGGCCCCAGCAAGGGAAACGCCACGTCATGACCCGCCTGACGACCCGTACACTCGGCACGGATGCCGCCGGATTGGGCGCGGCGGCAGCCGTTCTGGCGCACGGTGGGCTGGTCGCATTTCCGACCGAGACGGTCTATGGGCTGGGCGCGGACGCGCGCAACGACCGGGCCGTGGCGGAGGTTTTCGCCGCAAAAGGTCGGCCCGATTTCAACCCGCTGATCGTGCATGTGCGCGATCTGAGCGCGGCGCAGGCGCTTTGCGACTTTAGTGATGATGCCTTGCGGTTGGCCGCAGCGTTCTGGCCGGGTGCGCTGACGCTGGTGCTGCCCCTGCGTTCTGGCGCGGGCGTGTCGCCACTAGTCAGCGCCGGATTGGAGACGTTGGCGGTGCGGGTGCCGGATCATCCGGTGGCACAGGGGTTGCTGGAGGCGTTTGGCGGGCCGGTTGCGGCACCGTCGGCCAACCCGTCGGGGCGGATCAGCCCGACGACGGCGGCGCATGTGCTAGCAGCGATGGCGGGCTGGATCGACGCGGTGGTGGACGGCGGCGCCTGCGGGGTCGGCGTCGAATCGACGATTGTCGGTTGTGCCGGTGCGCCGACCCTGTTGCGGGCGGGCGGTATCCCGGTCGAGGCGATCGACGCTTGTCTGGGATTCCCGTTGCAGGCCGCCGGGGCGGGGATCACAGCGCCCGGCCAGTTGCAGTCGCACTATGCGCCGCGCGGGGCAGTGCGGCTGAACGTCACCGACCCGCAGCTGGACGAGGTTTTGCTGGGGTTCGGCCCGGTCGCTGCGGCGCTGAACCTTTCGCCCGCAGCCGATCTGACCGAGGCGGCGGCGAACCTGTTCACTGCATTGCACAAGCTGGATGCGATGGGTGCGACCCGGATTGCGGTATCGCCAATTCCCGATCACGGGCTCGGGCGGGCGATCAACGACCGTCTGCGCCGTGCGGCGGCACCCCGGGAGTTAGGTTGAAACCCATCTTGCGGTTTTGTGCGTCCGACCTTGCGCCTGTCGCGACCCCAGACGGTCGTTAGAGCCGGCCCGGTAGCTTGGCAATCAACGGCGCACGGGGCACCCGTTTCGGCGGTAAGATAGGTCTTTGACCCATCGCACTACCGCGCCATATTGTTGCGTTCGATCCAGCTGCGCAGCTCTTCGGCCTCTTGCCGTGCATCGCGCAGACCGTCCATCGCGGCGCGCAGTTCGGCTTCGGTCTGAACCAACTGGTTGCTGATCTCGGCCTCGCGTTGTTGCAGATAGGTGATCGCCTGATCGCGGGTTTCTTCGGCTTCGTGCAGGGATTGGGCCATCCGGTCCAACTCGCCGATTTCGGCCTTGGTGACGCGGGTAAAGCGGTTGACCAGCCAGCTGGCGAACCAGCCAAGGCAGAAGGCCACGAACAGGATGATCGCCGTGGCGATGATGAATTCACTGCGGTTCACGTTTGCTTCCTTTGTGCCTATTGATCGCCCGACCCGCCGTCACCGTCAACGATCTGGTTGGGATCGTCGGGCACGATGTCTGGGACCACCTCTGGGGTGGCGTTGGAGTCTGGCGCGGCGCCCTGTTCGACCGCTTCCAACGTCGTCGTGGCATCGGCGACGGGTTCAGGCAGGATCAGATTGAATTCGATCCGGCGGTTCGCCTCGCGTCCGGCTTCGGTATCATTGTCGGCGATCGGATCGGCTTCGCCGTAACCGACGGCGGAAAAATGATCGGCCTCGATTCGGCGGCTGCGCAGGCCGTCCAGCACTGCCTCGGCGCGTTGTTGGCTCAGTTGTTGGTTCATCTCTTCGCCGCCCTGGCTGTCGGTATAACCGGCAATTTCGAACTTCAGGTCAGGGCAGGCCTTGAGCACGTCGGCAATGTCGTCAACCAGTTGTCGGCTGCCGGCGCTGATCGTCGCAGAACTCGGGTCGAACAGGATCTTGCGTTCGCTGGTCAGTGTGCCGATCGTCGCCACGCAATCCTCGGGGGTTGGCAGGGCGGCGATCGGGTCCAGTTCGGCAACGTAGGTCACGTTGACCCGAAATTCCGCGGACTGGCCCAGTTTGTCGATCAGCATCCGGGTGATTTCGGCGCTCGCCTCGGCGTTGCCGGTGTTGCCGCGCACGTCGATCATATCGGGGTCCACCTTGACCGATCCGTTCGACAGTTGCGACAGCGCTTGGAGTCCCGCCAGCACCCGCACCGACCAGCCGGTCGGCAGCCCGTCGACAACCCGGGTGCCCATCACCACGTTGCGTTGCCCGAACCGTGCCTGCGCATAGCTTTCAGCGGTTGCGTTCATCAGGTCGTCGGGCACCCGACCGCGCAGTTGTACCTGTCCTTCGGGGCTGAGCGTGGCCGAGAAGGTCGGCGGCCCCTCGGCCCCGGCGTCGGGTTTCACGGGTAGCGTTGCGTCAAGCGCGTAAACATCAGGCAGCGCATTTTCCAACCCGCCCGCCACCTGATCGAACAGGTCCTGATCGGTGCCTTCGGGGGCCACCAACGCGATGTCGGCATCCGACAGCGTGACCGACCCGCCGCCCAAATCCTTTACTGCCGTGATCGCCATTGCCGCCGCGTCGCCCCAAGTGACCGACGGCACACCCAGTGCCAGCGTGCAGTTGGCTTTGCCGGTCAGGCCGGCTGCGACTGCGGCGGCGACGATCTTGCGCTGCGCCTCTTCTGTGTCGGCGGCGCAGGCGGCCAGACTGGCTTCGCCCTCGGTCAGGGTAAACCGGATCGTGAACGGTGAGATGACCGGGCGCGGCGCACTGACCGTCAGCGCCAGTCGCATCCCCTTCGGTGCGTCGCGCGACAGCGCACTTTCCAGTTGCGCCTGTTGCGCCGTGCTGTCCGAAATCGCGTCGATGGCGACCCGGTTGGCACTGACTGAAATTTTCGACCTGGGCAGTTGCGCCAATGCCCGCAGCGCATAGTTCAGCGCTGGTCGCCAACCTTCGGGCACCGGGTAATCGGCGGCTTCCAGAAGGTCGGTCACCGGCAGGCCATCGGCGATCGAGGCGATCCGGGCGTTCAGGTCATCGCGGTCGGTCGCCGCCGGGATCAGCCCGATCAGCGACACGCCGCTGTCGTTGCGCAGAATTTCGATCGCAAAGTCGGGCGGTGCGATCCCGCCCGTATCCAGCACCGCCATATTGTCGATCACCCGGCTGGCGTCGACCATCCCGCCGGAGACCGAAATGGCCCTGAACCGTGCCGCCTCGGAGGGGGCCTCGCCCTCGAGAATCACTTGCAGCCCGTCGGCGATCACGCTGGTCCAGTCGTAGCCGTTGTCGATCAGCGCCTCTTGCACCGTGATCTGCGAACGGTCTTCGACCACCGTCACCGCCGCACGGGCCCCGATAACCGCCAGCAGGCCGGCCACCACAAAGGCAGCGACGCGCACAAAGACCGACGACAAACGCATGGGATTCCGTTTCATGTTTCCTTAGGCGGTCTGTCTAGGCGCAGAAGCGGCGAGGTTCAATCACAGGAACCCGGCGGTGGCGAAAAACAGCAGGGCGATCAGTCCGGCATTCCGGTTGCTGCAGAAAAGCATCAACAGCCGCGCGTTGTCGTCGGGCCGGAAACGCCCCAACTGCCAGGCCAGATGCCAGCCCATCGCCCAGGCCCCGCCAAGGGCGACGACCAGCGACAGCACATTGCGGTCTTTGGCGGCAAGGATCGCTGCCAGGCCCAGCAGGCAGACCGTGCCGACAAGAAACCAGCGCAGCCAGACCGGCGAGGCATCGCCGAACAGCCGGGCGGTGGATTTGACCCCGATCAGGGCGTCGTCTTCGGTATCCTGATGCGCATAGATTGTGTCGTAGAACAGCGTCCACGCAATGCCTGCACCATACAGCACCACGGCGGGCCAGCCCAGACTGCCGGTATGTGCCGTCCACGCCAGCAAGGCCCCCCAGTTGAACGCCAGTCCGAGGAACATCTGCGGCCACCACGTGAACCGTTTGGCATAGGGATAGATCGCCACCGGGATCAGGGCAAGAAACCCCAGCCCGATGGCCGCCCAGTTAAAGGTTAGCAGAATCAGCAGCGACAACAGGGTTTGCAGCAGCATCCAGGCCAGCGCCGCCCTGACCCCGACCTGCCCCGACGGAATTGGCCGTGACCGGGTCCGCGCCACCTGTCCGTCGATGTCGCGGTCGGTGATGTCGTTCCACGTACAACCCGCGCCGCGCATCAGGAACGCGCCGATAGCGCAGCCGGCCCCGATCCAGACATCGCCTGCGCCGAACCGTCCGGTCGAAAGGCTGGCCAGCGCCAGCCCCCACCAGCAGGGGATCGCCAGCAGCCAGGTGCCGATCGGCCGGTCGGCGCGTGACAGCCGCAAAAATGGGCGGGCGGCGGCGGGCGCATATCGGTCCACCCAGTTGTCGGGCGGCGCATCAGCGACCGTCTGGTCTGGTGTCTGCAAATCCTGGGTCATATGGTCCGCTCATGGCCTCCAAAGTCCGCCTGTATGTAGATCACCCGCTGGGACAAGGGAAACCGGTTCCGCTGACACCCGCGCAGGCGCATTACCTGTTCGGGGTGATGCGGCTGGGCACAGGGGCGGTCGTGTCGCTGTTCAACGGGCGCGACGGGGAATGGGACGGGGCGGTGGCCGAGGCGGGCAAAAAGGCCGGTGCTCTGGTCTGTCAGGGTCAGACGCGGCCGCTGCAAATGCCCCCGGACCTCTGGCTGCTGTTCGCGCCGTTGAAAAAATCCCGCACCGATTTCGTCGTCGAAAAGGCGGTCGAGATGGGGGTGGCGCGGATCATGCCGTTGCAGACCGATTACACCAACGCCGACCGGGTGCGGCGCGACAAGATGCAGGCCCATGCCATCGAGGCGGCAGAGCAATGCGGCGCTACCTATCTGCCGCCGGTGGATGATCTGGCGCGACTGGGCAAGGTGCTGGACGCGTGGCCCGCAGGACGACAGGTGATGTTCTGCGACGAGGGTCTGATCGGACAGGCGGCGGGCCTCGCCGGGGCGGCGCGTGGACCTTGGGCGATTCTGATCGGGCCCGAGGGTGGCTTTTCACCCTCTGAACGCGACCGAATCAAGGGGTTGCCGGATGCCCATGCTGTCGCTTTGGGGCCGCGCATTTTGCGGGCGGATACTGCAGCGGTTGCGGCGCTGACCCTGTGGCAGCACACCTTGGGAGATTGGTGATGTCGCCAGCAATGACCTACTTCGTCCTGCCCGGCGAGCCTCAACATGCTTGATTTCCTGCGCCCCGAGGCCCGCGCGACGCTGTGGCGCTGGCGCGAGATCGTCGCGGCGCTGCCCTTGTCGGCGCTGGGTCTTTGGTGGGGTCTTGGCCAGTTCGGGCTGTTGGCGTGGTTGGGCTGGGGCATGGTCGGGCTTTCGGTCCTGATGGCGCTGACCGGGGTGCAGCGGGGCCGGTTTCGCCAAAATGGCGCGGGGCCGGGGTATGTCCAGTTGGACGAACGCAGGCTGGCCTATTTCGGGCCGCTGACCGGCGGCGTCATGGATCTGGACGATCTGTGCCGCGTCGCGCTGGAACCACAGGCACGGCCCGCGCCGCACTGGATATTGTCGGGAATCGGCGGCCAGGAACTGGCGATTCCGGTCAACGCGGCGGGGGCCGAGGCGCTGTTCGACGTGTTCGCCGCCCTGCCCGGAATCAGGACCGGGCAGATGTTTGCGGCACTGCAAACCACACCTGCCGCGCGTGTCACGATCTGGGAACAGGCGGCGCCGCGTTTGAACTGACGTGCCGGATCACAAAATTGCACAGGGGTGGCGCATTGACTTGGCGGTTCCCTTGCGACACCTCTACAGCCCTGATCAGCAGAACGGAGCGCCCCCCAATGTCCATCCCCCAAACCGGCGGCGGTTCGATCGAGCGGCATGAACAGTTGGCCGAATATCTGGCATCGGGCTGCAAACCCAAGGACGCGTGGCGGATCGGCACCGAGCATGAAAAGTTCGGCTATTGCAAGGATACCCTGCTGCCGCTGCCCTATGACGGACCGCGCAGCATCCGCGCCATGCTGGAGGGCTTGCGCGACAAATACGGCTGGTCGCCGGTGATGGAGCAGGACAAGATCATCGGCCTGACCTACCCGGACGGGGCCAACATTTCGCTGGAACCGGGCGGCCAGTTTGAATTGTCCGGCGCAATGCTGGAAACCATCCACCAGACCTGTGACGAGGTGAACGAACACCTGCGCGAGGTGCAGGATGTGGCGGACGGGATCGGGGCGCGGTTCATCGGCCTTGGCGCGGCGCCGGAATGGACGCACGAGCAGATGCCGCTGATGCCCAAGGGCCGCTATAAACTGATGGATGCCTACATGGGGCAGGTCGGCACCCACGGCACCCAGATGATGCGGCGCACCTGCACGGTGCAGGTCAACCTTGATTTCAGTTCCGAGGCGGACATGGTGCAAAAGATGCGCGTCGCGCTGGCGTTGCAACCGGTGGCAACGGCGCTGTTCGCCAATTCGCCGTTTTTCGAGGGGCAGGTGAATGGCCACAAATCGTGGCGCAGCCGGGTCTGGCGAGGTTTGGATGACAGTCGGACAGGCATGTTGCCGTTCGTGTTCGAGGATGGTTTTGGGTTCGAGGCTTACGTCCAATACATGCTCGATGTGCCGATGTATTTCGTTTACCGGGATGGTAAATATATCAATGCCTTGGGCCAGTCGTTTCGCGATTTTCTGGCCGGAAAACTGCCCGCGCTGCCCGGCGAAACCCCGACTCTGTCGGATTGGGCCGATCATCTGACCACGGCCTTTCCCGAGGCGCGTTTGAAAAAGTTCATCGAAATGCGCGGCGCCGATGGCGGCCCGTGGCGGCGGTTGTGCGCGTTGCCCGCGTTTTGGGTCGGGCTGATGTATGACCAAAGCGCCTTGGATGCGGCGTGGGATCTGTGCAAGGACTGGGATGCGGATACCCGCGAGGCTTTGCGCGTTGCGGCATCCGTCGATGGGTTGCAGGCACAGGTCGGCAAGATAAAAATGCGCGATATCGCGCAGCAGGCGGTCGCGATTTCCGAGGCCGGGCTCAAGGCCCGGGCCCGTCCCGGTGCTGGCGGTCTGGTCCCTGACGAAACCCATTTCCTGAA
>JBBQHC010000038.1:0-21658 GCA_038323615.1 Rhodobacterales bacterium
CACTTCGAGGCCGAGTTCCGCAAAGGCGTCCTTGTTGTAGATGAAACCGTGGATCACCGATGCCATTGGCACGCAGAACGTCGCGCTGCCGTCGTCGGTGGACCAGCCGGATTTTGCCACGTCGGAAAAGTTTGCCATGCCCGGAAGGTCGGAAAGGTTCGCCAGTTGGCCTGCTTGATAAAGTGCGAGCGATTTGTCAAAGGGGCGACAAGTGATGAGGTCTCCTGCCGAACCCGCCTGAAGTTTTGACCCGATTGCTGCATCATATTCTGTCGGAGCAAATGGCGCGAACGTCAGCTTGATGCCGGGGTGCTCGGCCTCGAACGCGGGAATGATCTTGTCCTGCCAGATCGACAGGTCGTCATTGCGCCAGCTTTCGATATTCAGCGTGACGTCCTGCGCAAAGGCGGAGCCGGCCAGCAGGGTGGATGCCAGCAAGGCGGCGGTCAGTGTACGATGGTTCATTTCAATCTCCCAGGTTATGAATGTGGACCCGTTTCAGCGGGTGTTTTGGTTTTGCAGGGTCGCCAGCGCCGGGCGCAGGTGGCCGTGATGGTCGGTCAACAGAGTTGCAGCCTGCGCCGGATCGGCCCCGGCGGCAATCAGGCATGCGATCTTGGTATCATTTTTGGCCGCATTCAGGGCCTGCGTCGCCACCGCGTCGCTGACGCCGGCAATTTGGGCGACGATGCGTTTGGCCCGGTCACGCAGCTTGGCGTTGTCGGCCCGCAGGTTGACCATCATCCCGTCATGGACATGGCCCAGACGCACCCCGGCAAGGGTCGAGATCATGTTCAGCGCGACCTTTTGCGCCGTCCCCGCCCCCATCCGGGTCGATCCGGCCAAGACCTCTGGCGGGGTCGGCAGACAGATCGCGACGGTCGCGGCTTGCAACAGCGGCGTGTCGGGATTGTTGGCAATGGCGATGACAGGGATGTTGGCGGCGCGCGCACGGGTGGCCGCATCGACGGCCCAGGGCGTGCTGCCGCTGGCCGACAGGGCAATCAGCAGGTCGCCGGGATGCAGCGGCAATGCGGTGTCGGTCAGATCTTCGGTGTCGCCCGGCATGGCGGCACTGGCAGGAATACCGCCCGCCATGCGAATAACGATGCGGTCAGGATCAATGCCAAAGGTGCCGGGCAATTCGGCGGCGTCAGCCAGCGCCATCAAGCCCGACGATCCTGCCGCGACATAAATCAGCCGCCCCGCGTTGTTCCCGGTGCCGCGCAGGGTATCGGCGATCAGCGTGGCGGCGGCATCAAGTGCCGGCAGGGCCGCGCGCAGAGAGGTCAGACTGGCGATCTGCACGTCAATCATCCGGGTCAGCGCGGCAGGCCCGTCCAGACGGTCGATGGGTGTTTGCCCATCGGTTCGCGCTTCGGTCTGTGGCAACGACATGCGACTCCCCCCCCCCTTGCGACGATTAATACCTTTTAGATACCTCTTGTCCAGAACCTTTCTCATTTCCTTGCGACGGGAACGATTTTTCGATGAAAGTTGCAGAATTGGGATGTGAGCGACGCAAAAGGTATTGTAGAGGTATTACATGGACAATGCTGACACCCTCTTTATCGGCGTGGACGGCGGCGGCACCGGCTGCCGGGTTGCCTTGTGGGATGCGGCGGGCGCGGTGCTGGCGCGGGCCGAAGGTGGGCCATCCAACGTCACCTCGGATTTCGAGGGTGGCTGCGCGAATATCCTGACGGCGCTGGCGCAGATCGACAAGGCGGTTCCCGGATCGACCACCCGCGCCACGACGCATCTGGGACTGGCAGGCGCGATTTCGCCCGAGATTTGCGCGGCGGTGGCGGCAAGGATGCCGATGCCGCGCTGCACGGTGTCCGCCGACGTGCCGACGACCGTTGCCGGGGCGCTGGGGGCACAGGATGGCGCGGTCTTGGCGGTTGGAACGGGCAGCTTTGTCGGGTTCCAGCGCGGGGGCACTGTGCGGTCGGTGGGTGGTTGGGGGTTGCAGGTGTCCGATCAGGGATCGGCGGCGTGGATCGGTCGCGCCGGATTGACCGCGACGCTCGAAGCGGTGGACGGGCTGCTGCCGATGGGCGCGATGGCGCAGGCGCTGCTGGCCCGATACGACGGCGATCCGAACGGGATCGTGCGCTTTGCCGCGACGGCGCGGCCGGTGGAATACGGCGCACTGGCCCCGTTGGTTTTTGATGCTGATGATCCGGCGGCGCGGGCGATCGTGGCCCAAGGCGCGGACTGGCTGGAACGGGCGCTGCTGGCCCTGGGGCACGACGACGCCCTGCCGCTGTGCCTGATCGGCGGGTTGGGGCCGCGTTATCGCAACCTGCTGGCCCGAGCCGGGCGGCGGTTCATCGACCCGCTGGGCACAGCACTGGACGGGGCACTGATCCTCGCGCGGCGGGCATCATGAGCATCGCTGCCTTTCTTGCGCCGGACCAATGGCAATCGGCCCGCAAAGGCCCGCTGTATGTACAGCTATTCCAGCGATTGGCCGATGCGGTGACTCAAGGTTTGCTGCCCCCCGGCAGCACCCTGCCGCCAGAGCGCGAAATCGCGCAACTGACGGCGCTGTCACGGGTCACGGTGCGCAAGGCGGTGCAGATGCTGGCCCGCGACGGGCTGATCGTGCAAAAACAGGGGTCGGGATCGTTCGTGGCCGACGCCCCGGCAAGACTGGAGCAATCGATGTCGCGCCTGACGTCCTTTACCGAGGATATGGCACGGCGCGGCCTGACCACCACAACCCGTTGGCTGGGGCGCGGCATCCATGCCCCATCGCCTGACGAGGTGATCGCGCTTGGCCTGCGGCAAGAGGATCAGGTGGCGCGGCTGGCGCGTCTGCGGATGGCGGACCGGCGGCCCTTGGCGATCGAAAGGGCCGCCTTGCCATTGACTCTGCTGCCCGATCCCGAACGGGTGACGACATCGCTCTATGCCGTGCTGGCGGCCGATGGGCATCCGCCGGTGCGGGCCTTGCAGAAGATTTCGGCGATCAACCTTGGTGCGGACGACGCGGCGCTTTTGCAGGTGATACCGGGCGACGCAGGGCTGCGGATCGAGCGTATTTCCTATCTCGCCGATGGCACCGTGGCCGAATTCACCCGGTCGCTGTATCGCGGCGATGCCTACAACTTTGTCGCCGAACTGCGACTGACACAGGATTGATGGACATGGCAGAACAGACCAAAATGCACGCCGAGATCAGGGCTATTCCGCAAGCGGTGGCGCATCTGCTGTCCAAAGGGGCGAACGACATGGCGCAGGCGGGCGCCGCGTTGCGCGACCGCGACCCGGCGTTTCTGACGACGGCGGCGCGGGGATCGTCGGACCACGCGGCGGCTTTTTTCAAATACGCGACCGAGATTTTGATCGGGGTGCCGGTTGCATCCCTCGGGCCATCGGTGTCGTCGATCTTTGCGCGACAGATGAAGCTGACAGGCGGGGCGCTGGTGGCGGTGTCGCAGTCGGGCCAAAGCCCGGACATCGTCGCGGTCGCAAAAATGGCGGGGCTGGGTGGCGCGCTGACCTTTGCCCTGACGAACGAGGCCGCATCGCCCCTGGCGCAGGTCAGCGACCTGACCTTGCACCTGCACGCCGGGCCTGAACTCAGCGTTGCGGCGACCAAGACCTTCGTCAATTCCACCGTCGTCGCCTTGTGGTTGCTGGCCGAATGGACGCAGGACAAGGCCCTGTTGGCCGCGATCCACAATCTGGCCGACGCGCTGTCACGTGCAGTCGCACTCGACTGGCCGGAGGTCCGCGCGGCGCTGACCGACCGCGCGTCGCTTTACTGTCTGGGGCGCGGCCCGGCCTATGCCATCGCCGGAGAGGCGGCGCTGAAGTTCAAGGAGACCTGCCTGATGCATGCCGAGGCTTATTCATCGGCCGAAGTGCTGCACGGCCCGGTGTCGCTGATCGATCCGGGGTTCCCGGTGCTGGCGCTCTGCGCCGCGGACGCCGCAGAGGCGTCGTTGGTCGAAGCGGCGGACTCAATCGCCCTCAAGGGCGGCGCGGTCTTTGCGACCTCGGACAAGGTGCGCCATGCGACCGCCCTGCCCTGCGTGCGCACCGGCCATCCGCTAACCGACCCGATCGCGCTGATCGCGACGTTTTACGCGATGGTCGAACAGGTTGCCGTCGGGCGCGGAATCGACCCCGACACCCCGCGCCACCTGCGCAAAGTGACGGAAACGACATGACCCTGACCGCCTATACCGGCTGCGATGTGCATGACGGCACGCGGCTTTATCCGGGGGCTGTGCTGTTGATGGACGGCGCGATCTGCGCCGGGATCGTCGCCTCGGTGCCTGCGGGGGCTAAGGTGGTAAAACGCGCGGGCGGCACCCTCTGCCCCGGTTTCGTCGATTTGCAGGTTAACGGCGGCGGCGGCGTGATGTTCGACGGCGCGGCGACGGTGGACACATTGCGCATCATCGCCACGGCGCATCGCGGCCTTGGGACAACCGCGCTGCTGCCGACATTGATCACCGACACCCGCGCGGCGACGCAGGCCGCCATCGCGGTGGCGATCCGGGCGACTGACGAGGTGCCGGGTATCATCGGGCTGCATCTGGAAGGGCCGCATCTGTCGCTCGCCCGCAAGGGGGCGCACGATCCGGCGCTGATCCGGGGCATGGACGCCGACGACATGGCGATGCTGTGCGAGGCAGCGCAGGCATTGCCAAACCTGATGCTGACCGTCGCGGTCGAAACGGTGAACCCGGCGCAGATCGCGCAGCTGACGGCGGCGGGGGTCATCGTATCGCTTGGCCATTCCGACGCGGGCTATGAGGCTTGCCGCAAGGCATTCGCGGCGGGCGCACGTTGTACCACGCATCTGTTCAACGCGATGAGCGGTCTGGGACACCGCGAACCGGGGCTGGTCGGGGCGACGCTGGACGGGACCGGCGCGACGGGGCTGATCGCGGACGCGGTGCATGTGCATCCGGCAGCGATCCGGGCGGCGCTGCGGGCCAAAGTCGCGGGCGCGGTGTTTCTGGTCAGCGATGCGATGGCCCCGGCGGGCTCCGATATGGCAGCGTTTGCCCTGAACGGGCGCGAAATCCGGCGGACGGATGGACGACTGACGCTGGCCGACGGCACGCTGGCGGGGGCAGACCTGTCGCTGCCGCAGGCCATCGCGGTGATGGTGAACCGGGTGGGGATCACGCGCGAACTAGCCATCGGCATGGCCTGCGCCGCCCCGGCATCGGTCTTGCGCCACCCCGGTTGTGCCGGGCATCTGCGCGCAGGCGAATCCTGTGACGTGGTGCATCTGTCAGACGATCTTTCGCAGGCCGACCCGCTGTTTTCTTAGGCATCTGCATGAGAAAGGGAGGTTGGCACTGAATAGCCCCTGATTTTCTCGACATGAGGCATCCACGGTCAGCGCGAATTATGGCCGGTTCGATTTACTGCGCGGCGTATTGCATCGATCCGGCTTGATCCGGCTGCTTGCAGATCTTGTTGCATGTGCAATCGTCGTAGCCCGCCTTGCAGCAGTCGCCGCAATGGTGTTTCAGCGCGATACCAAGTGCCGAGCGGGCGCGGTGCAGCCTGACGCGGAGGTTCTGCTGCGAGATGCCAAGATCCCGCGCGACCCTCTCGCGGGATTCTTCGCGCAGATCGACGCGTTGCAGAACCTCGGCGTAGTCCGGGCGCACTTCGGCCACCAGTCCATTCAAGCAGTGGCACATGGCATCGTCCATCGTCGGCTCTGCCATTGCATCATCAAGAACCAACTTGTCCTGCACATAGCTGTTTTCAATCCGGCGGCGCACAGCCTCTTTGCGGTAATGATCCGTCAGAGCCGAGCGCAAGACCTTATAGAGCCAGCCGATCACGGTGCGGTCGTCGCGCAGGGCGTTGCCGTTGCGGATGACCCGAATGCAAAAGTTTTGCAGAACATCCTCGGCCGTGGCCTGATCGCCGACGCGGCGGATCAGGAAGGCGCGAAAGTCGCGATAATGCGCGTTGAGTGCCGCCTCGACCACCGGTGCCATCAAGAGGGAACGATCCTCGGCATCGCGCTCAGCGACGGCGAAATCCGCCCGGTCGGAAATGGTGATGCGCATGCGATCAGTCCTTCTGGTTGAATTGTCATCCAGAGGCATACTCCCGATTGTCCGGGCAACTCTTGATATGGATCAGGTTCCCGAAAGATCGGGCGATGGCTTTGCCTTTACTGAGGCGTCGCGACCCGTCACCAGCGCGACACCGATGATCGCCAGGACAATTCCCACCAGTTTCGACGGTCCGAGGGATTCGCCATAGAACACAAAGCCCAGCGTCAGACCGAAGACCGGCACGAGAAAGCTGAAGGCATTGGCCTTGTTCAGCGGCACTTCGCGCAGCACCGACATCCACAGGACATAGACCAGCGCCGACCCGAACAGGGCCAGCGCCAGCAGGACCGTGACAAAGGGCAGGGTCCACTGGATCGCGGTCGGATCCTCGGTCAGGCCGGCCGCGATGGCGAGCGGGATACTGCCGATCAGCAGTTGCAGCCCCATCGTCATCAGCGGATCCAGATCGGCGGCGCTGCGCTTGATCGTGACGTTACTTACGGTGATTCCCAGGGCCGCCATGACGATATAGGCGACGCCGATCAGGTAGGAATTGCCGCCACCCGCCAGTATCGCCGGGGCGGCGATCACCACGATGCCGAGGAATCCCACGAAAAGCCCCAGCTTGCCCCTTGGACCCAAAGCTTCGTGCAGCACGATGCCGCCCAATCCGGCAGCCAGCAACGGCTGGGTATTGGCGATCACCGTGGCGATCCCCGGCGAGACGAATTCGGCGGCGTGAAACATCCCCAGAAAGCCAAGGCTGGTGGCGCCGATTCCGATGACACCGACGGCGATCCATGCGCGAACACCCCGCGGGAAAGGCCGACCCATCGCGCAGGCCAGACCAACCAGCACCAACCCGGCAAGGGCGGCGCGCAGGGTGGCGAAACTCAGATGCGGCGCAAGTGCGATGCCGACCGTGATCAACGGATAACAGAGCGCCCACAGAAACATCACCAGAATGATCCGGGCAATCATGAATCTGCTCATGGCTGCACTGCAGCGCGCCGGGCTGGCCGGACATCCGGTGTGCAGCCCCGGCTCATGTCCATTTTGTCGGCGACAGGGTCAGGACGACAAGGTTGCAGAAACGTTCTCGCGCGCATGCGATCCGGGCGACGGCTTCGGCCTCGGTGCAGCCGGTTCGGGCGGCGATTTCGGACGGCGTCAGGTCGTGAAGCTCGGTGTGCGACAGGATGTCGGCGTCGTCGCGGTCCATCATGTCGCGCAGCGTCCCGGCCAGCTGTCGGAACAACTCCTCAAGCTCGGGGTCGGGCGGGTCATCGGATATGACAGGGGGCAAGTGGCCCGAACCCGCTTCACGATCAGCAGACAGCAGTCTAAGGTCGTTTGATCCGCACATCGCATTTGCATCCTTGTTAGCCTGCCACCCTGTATTGAGGACGTCTGACCCGGCCACTTTGTTACGGTGCCGCCGCAATCGGGACGAAACGGATCGCCCGAACAGGTCGGGACAACCGCTTGCGCTGTAATGTCCGCATTTGGGCATCGTCTATACAAATACAGAGCCGACTGGACCCGATGGCAAACGGGATCGGGACGGCCACAGGCCGAAAGGACGAAAACCATGCTTTGGATTGCCGCCAACACGCTTCTGTTCATTCTCGGGGGCACCGCGATAGCCCGCCATCGTCTGTTCACCCCGGTCCCGGTCCGGGTCCGCAACACTTTCTGATCATGCGGACCTGAGTTGTGGCCGGTTTGACAGCGCTGATTGCGGGCCTGCTGGGGACGGTCGCCGCTGGGCCGCAACCACATCATGCTGGCATCCTGAACGCTATCTTACTGGACCATTCTTGGCATCATCAGCCTCCGACAGGTTGCGCCCGCGTCAGGTGACGGTTGCGCAGGACAGACAGGCACATCGACCGGGCGACTGCAACATTGGTCTGCCGCCATGGCGGGGTCGCATGTCAGAGATGCTTTCCGATCACAACCTTACGCCGATCTGTAATGGCCCGCGATCTGGTGCGTCTATCTATCTGGCCGCCACAGATCGCGGCCCGACATGAAAGGAGGGATCCAAATGTCCGTCTCATCCTCCCTGCGCATTTACCCGACCGCGATGGCAGTCGGCCTCTTGCTGTCGTTCAGTTTCGCGCTTTGCGTCGTCTTCGGGCTGCTGTTCCCGTCGCTGACAATGTACCAGGCTTGGCTGCCGCTGCTGCCAGGCGTGACCTGGATCACCTGGCCCAGTGTCCTGTTAGGACTGATCGAGGCCTTTGCCTATGGCTGGTATATCGCGATAATCTTTGTGCCGCTTTTCAACTTTTTCTCGCACAGGCAACGGACTTGAATACCCGGCGCGCAGCGCACCGGGGGCGCGGGAACCTTATTCCGAGGAGCCGCGTTATTGCTTTGGAACTGCCCATAGGAAAGGAGGCGCCTGTGACCCTGCCGACAACACACATGAGAACGATCATCATTCCTGCTGCTGGCAAAGGCACCCGCATGCTGCCCGCCACGCAGGTCACAGCGAAAGAGCTTTTGCCCGTTTACGACCGCCCGGTCATCCAGTTTGCCATCGACGAGGCGATTCATGCCGGCGCCGACCGGATCATTGTTGTCGTCAGCGATTCAAAACCTGCGATCCGAGAGTTTCTTGGTGATACCGCTATCGCGTCGACTGGCGCCAGTACTGCCACCGAGATCGTCTATGTAACCCAGGCAGACGCGATGGGCCTTGGCCACGCGGTTTTGTGTTGCAAGGGCATGACTTTGCCCGGACCCTTTGGCATCATCCTGCCCGATGACATCATTGTGGGCGGCAGTTGCATGTCTGAAATGGCCGGACACTATCACGCAGGTCAGATGATCGCTGCAATGAAGGTGCCGGTCGCCGACACGAGCAAGTACGGTATATTTTCGTTCCGTGGCACGACGAACGACATCTGTATTCCGGTGAATGGGATCGTGGAAAAGCCGACACTTGGTCAGGCGCCATCGTCTGTCGCGGCGGTCGGACGCTACATTTTGCAGCCGATGGTGTTTGACATCCTGGGCCAAACACCCAAAGGTGCGGGTGGCGAGGTGCAGTTGACGGATGCAATTGCCATCGCAACCCGTTCCTTGCCGCTGACGGCGTTTCAGTTTTCCGGTACCCGGTATGATTGCGGTTCACTTGACGGCTTGCTTGCGGCTGCGAATGCGCGACAGGCATCGCTGAAGGCGGTTCGAATGGATGCGCCGTTGTCCATCGTTCGCCCTTCGGTGAGACCCTACGTTGGCAGCCAAACTCAGAGCCCGGACCCTGATCAACCATTTTGCGAGCCCGTGAGCCGCGCATTTTGATTTCGGACTGCTGCGCGCGCCAAGGCGCGACGGCAAACGACCCTTATCAGCGGCCCGACTCGTGCAGCGACGATACGGGCCTTTGATAGCTAGTTCACTGCCATGACTGGAAAGGATTAAACGATGGAATGGAAGCAGATAGAAACCAAATGGGCCGCGATGGCCCGCCGTATCCGCGCCGATGCGCAATGCGGAAAAGTGGATGACAGCGTGGTCATCCTGCGCCGCGTGAGCAAGGCCGAAGTGGCCAACAACGCTGCGGTCAGCCAAATTTCCAGCACAGGCAGCGCGGTGCCGCAGAAACGTGATCCTGTGTCAACGCATTGAACCTTAAGATGATCCTGGCCGGCGCCTATCGCGTCTTGGTCGGTATACCTGGCGGAAATCAACCAGACGTTTGGCGAGACAGGTCGGCGATCAGGGCTGACCTGTTCGGCACAGAGCGGCTAGAGCATCACGCGCAGACACTGGCCCAAGCGCAGTCGGTCGTCAGCCGCCCAAAACGTCGGACGCCACGTCTGGACGCGCGGGTCTTGGAAAATGCCGAGGTGTTGCTCGACGCCTACCGGACCTGCGCGGCAGCTTTGCAGGCCGGAGAGACGATTACCCCTGCTGCCGAGTGGCTGTTGGACAACTTCCACCTTGTCGAAGAGCAATTGCAACAGATCCGCGAAGATCTGCCACCCGGCTACTATCGCCAGTTGCCAAAACTGGCCGACGGCCCCTTTGCGGGCTATCCGCGCGTTCTGGGACTTGCGTGGGCCTATATCGCGCATACCGACAGCCTGATTTCCGGCCCGGTGCTCGGCCGCTTTGTGCGCGCCTATCAGCAGGTTCAACCACTCATGATCGGAGAGTTGTGGGCGGTCGCGATCACCCTGCGCATCGTGCTGATCGAGAACATGCGCCGTCTGGCCTTGCAGATCGTTGACGGGCACGCAAAGCGCCAAGAGGCCGATGCAATTGTGAACGCGATTTTGGCTGCCGAGCAGTCACCTTTCCAGTCACAGGCTTCCGCAATGCAGGGCATCCTCGGCCCCTATGAGGCCGGGCCCCTGTCCGAAATTATCGCCGCCCAGATCGCCAAGCGTCTGCGTGGGTTCGACCCGGCGCAGACGCCGCTTTTCGCCTGGCTTGAGGACCGCCTGGCCAGGCAGGACTCCTCGATCGAAAAGGTTGTCGGCGCGGCGCAAATGCGGCTTGCAGCATCGAACGTCACGATGCGCAACATCGTCACGTCGATGCGGCTGGTGTCCGACATGGATTGGGCCGACTTCTTTGAAGAGGTCAGTCCGGTCGATGCAGTCATGCGCGACAATTCTGATTTTGCCGCGATGGATTTCAGAACCCGCAACCGTTACCGCACCGCCATCGAGGTCATTGCGCGCGGCACGACCAAGACCGAAATCGACGTCGCCCAAGCGAGCATTGATCTGGCGGCGACCGGTGATGCGCCGCACAGCCGCGATCCGGGGTACTGGTTGATCGGTGCCGGGCGGAAAGATCTGGAAATGCGGCTGGGGTTCAAATCCTCGGTGCCACTGCGCATCTATCGTCGGATCGCGGGCCTTGGTCTGCCGGGATATTTGACGGCGATTGCGACTGTGTCGGCGGTGATCCTGGGCTTCGGACTTTCGCTGGCGCAGGCCGAAGGGGCGGGTATCCTGGCGCTGCTTGTCCTTGCGATCACCGGCTTTCCGATTGCGTTTGATCTGGGCACGGCCATCGTCAATCTGATCGCCACAAGGTCCGTTGCACCGAATCCCTTGCCCGGTCTGGAATTGATCGGTGGCGTACCGCCAGATTTGCGCACCCTTGTCGCGGTGCCGGTGCTTTTGCACGACATCGACGAATTGCACGCACAGGTCGAGCGGCTTGAGGTGCATCACCTGTCCAGCACGGGCGGCGCGATCCACTATGCGCTTTTGTCCGACACCAAGGATGCCGACACCGAGACGACGCCGCAGGACGATGTCCTTGTTGCCGCGGCTCTGGCTTCGGTCGCGCAACTGAATGAACGCTACCCCTCGGATGATGGACCGTTGTTCTTTTTCCTGCATCGCCGCCGCCATTGGAATCCCGGCGAGGGTCTTTGGATGGGATGGGAACGAAAGCGGGGCAAACTTGTCGAGTTGAACCGTCTGTTGCGCGGCGCGACCGACACCAGCTTTGACGTTCAAAGCAGCCCGGTTCCGCGGAACGTCCGTTACGTTATCACGCTGGATTCCGATACCCGCCTGCTACACGGCACGGTCCGGCAGATGATCGGCAAAATGGCGCATCCGCTGAACCAGCCGCAGTTTGACGGCGCGAGCGCAAGGGTGACTGGCGGATACGGCATTCTGCAGCCGCGCGTGACGGCTGACCTTCCGATCGGCAGCGAAGGCTCGATCTATCAGCGGATTTTTTCCAGTCAGGGCGGGATCGATCCCTATGCCTCTGCGACGTCGGACGTCTATCAGGATCTGTTTGGCGAGGGATCTTTTACCGGCAAGGGCATCTATGACGTGGACGCATTTCAAAGCGCCCTGAATGGTCGAGTGCCTGAAAACACATTGCTGAGCCACGATCTGTTCGAGGGGATTCACGCACGCGCTGCCCTCGCCTCCGATATCGAAGTGGTCGAGGATTTCCCAAGCAGGTATGATGTGGACATGCACCGCCGACACCGCTGGGCACGCGGCGATTGGCAGCTTTTGCCTTGGATTTTTGGAAAGTGGGGCAGCATTCCTGCGCTTGGCCGTTGGAAGATGATCGACAATCTGCGCCGGTCACTGCTGGCGCCAACGGCTCTTTTAACACTGTTTGCCGGCTGGCTGATGTCGCCGAACGTGGCGCTGATCTGGACTACGTGGATGTTGGTCTTGTTGGCCCTGCCACGACTGTTGCCGCTACCGTTCGGAATCTTTCCCGAACGCAGGGGCGTTACATTGCGCAGCCACTATGTGGCGTTTGGCAACGATGTTCTGACCGCGCTTGAGCAGATCGCGCTGTCGATCATCTTCCTGGCCGATATGGCGGCGGTCATGGCCGATGCCATATTGCGCACCTTCTGGCGGCTTGGGGTGTCGCACAGGCATCTGCTGGAATGGGTCACGGCGGCGCAGTCCGGGGTCAGCGCGCAGCCGTCGGTGATGGGTCAATACCGGGCAATGGCCATCGGTGTGATCCTTGGGCTTGGGATCAGCACAATCGCCGCACTGGCCAATCCGGTGATGCTGCCTTGGTTGCTCCCCTTTGCCCTGGTTTGGGTGGCCGCGCCGGCACTGGCCAGAACCATCAGCCTGCCGCGCGTCGCCAGACAAGCCCCACAATTGTCGGATCAACAGGCGCGCGATTTGCGCCTGATCGCCCGCAAGACATGGCGCTATTTCGAAACCTTCGTGACGGAAAACGAGAATTTTCTTCCGCCTGACAATTTTCAGGAAACCCCGAAACCTGCCATCGCCTCCCGCACCTCGCCCACAAATATCGGCCTTTATCTTTTGTCGACGGTCGCTGCGCGTGACATGGGTTGGATCGGGCAGGCTGCGGCCCTGCACCGGATGCACCAGACCCTGCAGACGATCCTGCGGATGCCGCGCTATCGCGGCCACCTTTACAACTGGCATGACACCCGTGATCTGCGCGTCCTTGACCCGCCCTATGTCTCGACGGTGGACAGCGGCAATTTGGCAGGACATCTGATCGCCGTCGCGCAGGCTTGCCGTGAATGGCAAACGGTCCCGGTGGCAGATGCCACCATGCGCCAGGCGCTGGGCGATACCATCGCGCTGGCCCAAGAGGCCGTGACAGACCTGCCCGAAACCGCCGCCCTGACACAGATGTTGTCGACGCTTGCCATCGCAGCCCGAAACCCTGCAACCGCCTTGGCCGACATGGTGCAGGATGCCAATGCCGCCAATGCTTTGGCACTGGGCTTGGGCGAGGCTGGCGCAGACGCCGCGTTCTGGACCGCAGCCATTCAGCACTGCCTGCAAGAGCATCTGGCCGATGCGGCGCGCCCCCCAGACACCCGCGTGCTGGCCGAGGTCGAGCGGATGGCGCGCAGCATCGCGACCGGAATGGACTTCGGCTTTCTGCTGGAACCGGACAAGAAACTGCTGTCGATCGGGTTCTCGCTGGCCACCAACCGGCTCGATCCGAATTGCTATGACCTGCTGGCGTCCGAAGCGCGGCTGGCCAGTCTGTTTGCCATCGCCAAGGGCGATGTCGACACGCGCCACTGGTTTCGGCTGGGCCGTTCGGCAACGCCGATCGGGTCCGGTTCGGCGCTGATATCATGGTCCGGCAGCATGTTCGAATATCTGATGCCGTCGATCGTGATGCGGGCGCCGGTGGGATCGGTGCTTGAGCAGACAAACCGGTTGGTGGTCGCATCCCAGCAAGCCTTTGGCGCCACGATCAATGTGCCGTGGGGCATATCGGAATCGTCCTACAACGCCCGCGATCTGGAAATGACCTATCAATACTCCAACTTTGGCGTCCCCGGTCTGGGCCTGAAGCGGGGCTTGCGCGAAAATCAGGTGATCGCGCCCTATGCGACCGGACTGGCCGCGATGGTAGACCCGGTGGCAGCGGTGCAGAACTACGCCCGACTTGCGGCAATGGGCGCTGAGGGCCGCTATGGGTTCTACGAGGCGGTCGATTTCACGCCGTCGCGGGTGCCGGAGAATCAGGATCACGCCCTGGTGCGCAGCTTCATGGCGCATCATCAGGGCATGACAATCACCAGTATCGCCAATACGGTGCAGAACGGTCGTCTGCGTGATCGGTTTCACGCCGAACCGATGATCCAGAGTGTGGAACTGCTGCTGCACGAGCGGGTGCCGCGTGATGTGGCAACCGCCCCGCCGCGGGCCAAGGATGTGCTGGTCGGCGCGGTGCAAATCACCGATACACCGACCTTGCGGGTTTTCGACGCCCCTGCCGAGGCGATGCCAACCGCACATCTGTTGTCGAACGGAAATTACGGCGTGATGCTGACCGCGACGGGCGAAGGGTTCAGCCGCTGGCGCGATCTGGCGATCACCCGTTGGCGGCCCGAGGCCACGCAGGCGGCACTTGGGTCGTTCATCTATCTGCGCGATACCACGACCGGCATGCTGTGGTCAGCCGGGGCACAGCCGATACGCGCGGATCCGGCAAGCCATCGCGCGGTCTTTAGCGAGCATCACGCCTGCTTTACCCGTCAGGCGCCGGGTTTCGCGTCGATGACCGAGGTTGTCGTGTCGGCGGAAGACGACGCCGAGGCTCGGCGTGTCACCCTGACCAACACTGGTCGCCGCGCCCGCGAGGTAGACCTGACCTCCTACGCCGAATTGGCACTGGCGCCGCAGGCGGCGGATCAGGCCCACCCGGCGTTTTCCAAGATGTTCGTGGTGACTGATTATTTACCGGAACTTGGCGTCATCATCGCCACCCGCCGCCGCCGCTCGGCCGACGACCCCGAGGTTTGGGCGGCACATATCGCCGTCGTCGAAGGCCCGGAAACCGGGCCGATCGAGATCGAAACCGACCGCGCCAAATTCATCGGGCGCGGACACAGCATCGCACAGGCGGCAATGGCAGACACGCCGCTTTCGGGAACTACCGGCACCGTGCTGGACCCGATCTTTTCCATCCGCCGCCGGGTCAGCATTCCGGCTGGCGGCGTCACCCGCGTCACCTTTTGGACGATGGTCGCGGAAACCCCGGACGCGCTTCTTGACCTTGTCGACCGCCACCGCGACCCCTCGGCCTTTGCCCGTGCCGCGACGCTTTCGTGGACCCAGGCGCAGGTCCAATTGCGCCACCTTGGGATCACTCATGCCGAAGCCGCCGAATTTCAGACATTGGGTGGCATGGTCACGCGCAGCGACGGACGCCTGCGCGCATCGCCCGCGCAGATCACCAGCGGCGCCGCGCCGCAGTCCGATCTCTGGGCGATGTCGATTTCGGGCGACCTGCCGATCGTCCTGTTGCAGATCGACGATGCCCAGGACATCGCCGTTCTGCATCAAGTGCTGCGGGCGCATGAATACTGGGGGATGCGGCAGTTGCCGGTTGATCTTGTCATTCTGAATGACCGCTCGTCGTCTTATGTTCAGGATTTGCAGGTTGCCATCGACAGCGCGGTCCGCGCCGCGCAGTTGCGCACCAAGCCGGACGGGATTCATGCCCCGGTCGCGGGCAATATCCACACGCTGCGATCCGACATCATCGATTCCGATGCGCGGGCGTTGCTGCTGGCGACGGCGCGACTGGTGATCGTGGCGGGGCGGGGCAACATCAACCAGCAGCTGACGCTTCTTTCGGCCCCGCCGCAGGTCACGGTACCCGTTGCAAAGGCGCCACCGCAGACCCCGCCGACCCCCGATCTGCCCGAGCTGGAATTCTTTAACGGCACCGGCGGGTTCGCCGATCAAGGGCGGGAGTACGTGACGGTGCTGCGCAATGGGCAGACAACTCCGGCGCCCTGGATCAACGTCATCGCCAACGAAAATTTCGGGTATCAGGTCTCTGCCGAAGGCTCTGGCCATGTCTGGTCGGAAAACAGCCGCGAAAACCAGATCACACCGTGGTCGAACGATCCCGTCACCGACCCTGCGGGCGAGGCGATCTATCTGCACGATCTGGACAGCGATCAGGTCTGGACACCGACCGCGCTGCCAATCAGGGGTGCTGGCACCTACATTGCGCGGCACGGTTTCGGGTATTCCGCGTTCGAACATGAAAGCAACGGCATCGCCGCCAGCATGGTGCAGTTCGTGCCGCTGGACGCGCCGGTCAAGGTCAGCCGGCTGACCCTGCGCAACACCGGGCCTGCGCCGCGCCGCCTGTCGGTCACCGCGTATGCCGAATGGGTGCTGGGCCCGTCGCGCAGCGCGACCGCCGCTTTCGTGATCACCAGACAAGACCCCGCAACCGGGGCGATTCTGGCGCAGAACACCTTTGGCACAGCGTTTCCCGGCCGCGTCGCCTTTGCCGATCTTGGCGCAGCCACCAGCAGCATCACCGCTGACCGCGCCGAATTCATCGGCCCCGGCGGCACGCTTGCGGCTCCGGCGGCGATCAACGGCCATCCGCTTTCCGGGCTGACCGGTCCGGCGCTTGATCCCTGTGCCGCCTTGCAACGTCGTGTGACCCTGCGCCCCGGTGAAACAGTGGAGATCGTTTTTCAGATCGGTCAGGCCAGCAGCGCCGAGGCCGCCAGTGCATTGATCCAAATGATTCGGACAGCCGATCTGGACCAGACCTTGCGGGCCGTCAAACAGCACTGGACGGATCTGCTGACGACGGTGCAGGTAACATCTCCTGACCGGGCGATGGACATCATGCTGAACGGCTGGTTGCTGTATCAGACACTCGCCTGCCGGATCTGGGCCCGCGCCGGGTTTTATCAGGCCAGCGGCGCCTACGGGTTCCGGGATCAGTTACAGGATGGCATGGCCCTGACTTTTGGCCGGCCAGAAATGACGCGGGCGCATCTGTTGCGCGCGGCCAGCCGCCAGTTTCCCGAAGGCGACGTGCAGCACTGGTGGCTGCCGCATTCCGGGCAAGGGGTTCGCACCCGCATTTCGGATGACCGGGTCTGGCTGGGCTACGGCGTCGCGCGCTATGTCGCCGTATCGGGCGACGCAGGTATTCTGGACGAGCCCCTGCCCTTCCTGCAAGGACCGGCGGTGCCGCCCGACGCGCACGACAACTTCTTTCAGCCAACCCTGTCAGAGACCAAGGCCAGCGTCTTTGAACATTGCGCCCGCGGAATTGACCTTGCGATCAAGCTGACGGGCGACAACGGCATGCCGCTGATCGGCACTGGCGACTGGAACGACGGGATGAACCGGGTCGGCGAAGCCGGGGCCGGCACCAGCGTCTGGCTGGGTTGGTTGTTGATCGCCACCATCGACATGATGGCGCCACTGGCCGACAGCCGCGATGCCAGCCGGGCGGCACGCTGGCGCAAACATGCCAAATCGGTGCGCGCGGCGATCGAATCCAAGGGCTGGGATGGTGCCTGGTATCGGCGCGGCACGTTCGACGACGGCACCATCCTTGGCTCTGCCGCATCCGATGAATGCCGGATCGACAGCATTGCGCAATCCTGGGCGGTGTTGTCGGGGGCGGCCGATCCCGACCGCGCCAGGACCGCGATGGCGTCGATGACCGAACATCTGGTGCGCCCGGATCCCGGTCTTGCGCTGCTGTTCACGCCGCCGTTCGACCGGTGGGAACTAGAGCCCGGCTATATCAAGGGATACCCACCGGGCCTGCGCGAAAACGGCGGGCAATACAGTCATGCGGCGATGTGGGCGATACTGGCACAGGCCAGATTGGGGAACGGGGATGCGGCGGGCCAGTTGTTCGCGATGCTGAACCCGATCAATCACGCGCTGACCCACGCGGCCGCCGACCGCTACAAGGTCGAGCCCTATGTGATTGCGGCCGACGTTTATTCCACCGCCCCGCACGAGGGGCGTGGCGGCTGGACATGGTACACCGGGTCGGCGGGGTGGATGTATCGCGCCGGGATCGAAGGGCTGCTGGGTCTGGACCGGGCTGGCGCAAATCTTGTCTTGAACCCCTGCTTTCCAAAGGCCTGGCCGGAACTTTCGGCGACTGTCACGCTTGGTCAGGCCCGGATCGAGATCACGATCCTTAATCCACATGGCGTTGGGCGCGGTATTGCGTCAGCGCAACTCGACGGTGCCGCGCTGGCGGTCGGGACCGACGGCGTGCAGTTGCCCTTGGCGGACGGCGCGCACGCGCTGATCGTCACATTGGGACCAGCGAAAGATTAGGACGGTTGCCGCATTGGCAGGGCTCAATTCAGATTGAGCCCTGCCAATGCGATCCTACGGATTTCCCCACTGCCAATCGCGGATCTCTGGCATGTCCCGACCGTGCTTGCGGATGTATTGTTTGTGCGCGACCAGCTTGTCGCGCAGGTGCTGTTTCAGATAAACGCCCTTTTCGCCGGTCTGCGGCAGACGGTCGATGACGTCCATCACCAGATGAAAGCGGTCCAGATCATTCAGCACGGTCATATCGAACGCGGTGGTGATCGTGCCTTCTTCCTTGTAGCCGCGCACGTGGATGTTGTGGTGGTTGGTGCGCCGGTAGGTCAGCCGGTGAATCAACCAGGGATAGCCGTGGAAGGCAAAGATCACCGGTTTGTCGGTGGTGAAAAGTGTGTCGAAATCGGCGTCGCTCAGCCCGTGCGGATGTTCCTCGCTGGGTTGCAGCCGCATCAGGTCGATGACGTTCACGACCCTGACCCGGAGATCAGGCAGATGTTTGCGCAGAATCGAAACGGCGGCGAGGGTTTCCAGCGTCGGCACGTCGCCACAGCAGGCCATCACCACGTCGGGCGGCAACTCTTGATCATTGCTGGCCCAGGACCAAATGCCGATCCCGGCGACACAATGCTTGTCGGCTTCGTCCATCGTCAGCCATTGCGGCGCCGGGTGTTTGCCCGCGATCACCACGTTGACGTAGTGGCGGCTGCGCAGACAATGATCCATGGTCGAGAGCAGGCAGTTCGCGTCGGGCGGCAGGTAGATCCGCACCACTTCGGCTTTTTTGTTCATCACGACGTCGATAAAGCCCGGATCCTGATGGGTGTAGCCGTTGTGATCCTGCCGCCAGACATGCGAGGCCAGCAGGTAGTTGAGCGACGAAATCCTGCGCCGCCACGGCAGCTCTGACGTGACTTTCAGCCACTTGGCGTGCTGGTTGAACATCGAGTCGACGATGTGGACAAACGCCTCGTAGCAGTTGAACAAGCCATGCCGCCCGGTCAGTAGATAGCCTTCGAGCCAGCCTTCGCATTGGTGTTCGCTCAGCATTTCCATCACCCGCCCGGTGGGGGCCAGAAAGTCGTCGTTCGGTTCGGTCGCGGCATTCCATTGCCGGTTGGTCACGTCGAACAGGGCGCCGAGGCCGTTGGACAGCGTCTCGTCTGGCCCAAACACCCGGAAGTTCCGTTGTTCGCTGTTCAGTTTGGCAACATCGCGCAGGAATGGCCCAAGCACGCGGGTATCGCCGATACCGCGCACCCCCGGTGCGGGGACATCAACAGCATAGTTGCGGAAATCCGGCATCCGCAGATCGCGCAGCAGCATTCCGCCATTCGCATGCGGATTGGATCCCATGCGTCGCGCGCCTTTGGGTGCCAGTGCGGCCAGTTCCGGCCTGAGGCGGCCCTGTTCGTCGAAAAGTTCCTCGGGCCGATAGCTTTTCAGCCAGTCTTCCAGTAGCCCGAGGTGGTCGGGATGCTTGGCCGGATCAGACAGCGGCACCTGATGCGACCGAAAGGTGCCCTCGATCTGAAGGCCGTCCACGACCTTTGGGCCGGTCCAACCTTTGGGCGACTTTAGCACGATCATCGGCCAGCGCGGACGTTCGGTATTGCCGTCAACGCGGGCGCTATGCTGGATTTTTCGGATGTCCTCGACGGCTGCGTCAAGCGTCGTGGCCATCGCCTCGTGCATCAGCGCGGGATCGTCGCCCTCGACGAAATAGGGGGTCCAGCCATAGCCGCGCAACAGCTGTTCCAACTCCTCGTGGGAGATGCGGGCAAGGATGGTCGGGTTGGCGATCTTGTAGCCGTTCAGATGCAGGATCGGCAGCACCGCGCCGTCAGTCACGGGATCGAGGAATTTGTTGGAATGCCACGCGGTGGCCAGCGGCCCGGTCTCGGCCTCGCCATCCCCGACGACGCAGGCGACGACAAGTTCGGGATTGTCGAACACCGCGCCAAAGGCATGGCTGAGCGAATAGCCCAGCTCGCCGCCTTCATGGATCGAACCGGGCGTTTCCGGCGAGGCATGGCTGGGAATCCCGCCGGGAAACGAAAATTGCAGGAACAGCTTGCGAAGTCCGGCCTCGTCCTGACTGATCTCGGGATAGACCTCGCTGTAGGTGCCCTCAAGATAGGTGCTGCCGACGACAGCCGGGCCACCATGACCGGGGCCGGAGACATAGATCATGTCGAGGTCATATTTCCCGATTACCCGGTTCAGGTGGGTGTAGATGAAATTCTGCCCCGGAGTCGTGCCCCAGTGCCCCAGCAGCATGGGTTTGATGTCACCGATCATCAGCGGCCGGCGCAGCAGCGGGTTGTCGAACAGATACATCTGACCCACCGACAGATAGTTGGCGGCGCGCCAGTAGGCATCCATCTTGTCAAGCAGGTCCGGAGACAGGGTGGTTGTCATGGTTCAACTCTCGCTTTTCATCAGGGTCAGGGACAGCGCAGACCGTCCCGGTGATCACGGGTCAGTCGTCGTGCAGCCCGAGTGCTGCGAGTTGTTCGCGGGTGGATGCAGCGTCGGTGTGCAGAATTCCCTGCATTCCCAAACCCGCGGCGATGTCGACAAACATCGCGGTGTTCTCGATATAGGCGATCTGCGCCGCGGGCGTCTGGGCGATATCCAGAGCCATGTGGAAGATCTCCAGATCGGGCTTCAGCAGATGGACAAAGCAGGACGACACGAAAAAATCCACGAAACCGGCCAGCTTGAATTCGTGGATCCGGTAGGCATTCAGTTCCCGCCCCTCGTTGCTGAGAACCCCGATCTTCAGCCCGTGGCGGGCCTTGAGCCGCGTGACCAGATCGATCGTATCGGCATAGGGTTGCGACTGATCGAACATGAAGCGGCGAAACTCGGCCCGACTGAAGGGCCGTTTTTCGTAGAACACCACCCAGCCCAAATAGTCCTCAAGCGTCATTTTTCCCAGTTGGTGGGTATCGAACGTCGTGCGGTGCCGTTCGTCCAGTTCGGCAGGGTCGAGCCCGAAATGGTCGGCCGCGCGGGCGCGGGCCTGACTGTTCCAGCCATCGGTCAACAAGACGCCGCCGATATCGACAAGGATGCAGGCGATCGTGGTCTGGTTTTTCATGGCGCACCTTTTCGGTCGTGCGTCAGGCCCTTGGCCCGATGTGGCAGGCCGCGACCGAGCGTTTTTTTCAGTTTAATCACGTTGGTTTTCATTGCGTTGCTTCCAAGGCGCATCTTTTGCCGAACTGACCGGCTTGCGTTAACAGGCACCCGATGGGTTGTTGTCGTCCTGACCGCGCGACTGACAGACGATCGCGCCGAACCCGGTCAGATCGCGACGGCCGCCACCGCCGTTGCATTGAACGGTATCCTGCCCATAAGGACGCGCGTCGGACACAGGTGTTACACAACCGCCCCTGAACAGGCCAAAAAAAAACCAACGATGATCATGCGGCGGCGGACGCGTCTCTGTGCGCGCTCAGGCGTTCTGCGGCCCTTCGGTCAACCATCCCCCGGTAAATCCGGCCC
>JBBQHC010000039.1:0-21236 GCA_038323615.1 Rhodobacterales bacterium
TGAGATTGCCAACAACTAAAAATGATCGGGGCTGTACTGACATGATGTGCTCGCCTGTCGGTTCGCCGTTTTCATCAGTAAAGTTATGATTGGTGCCAAGCTCGTCCAGCGCGGCCCGAACGTTCTCCTGAGATTGAGAGACAGCGCCTGAAAGTTCACTTGTCGGAGCCCAAGTTCCAGCTCTGTAAGCCCCAGATTTTAGTAACTTGGTTGAACTTTTTTTAATTTCTACTAAACACAAAGCGCTAATCACCGCTCTGGTTTTCATAATACCATCTGGTTCTTTACCCGGTTTTGTTAGGCTTGAACCGCGAATACTCGCCTGAAGCTTTTGCCCATCAAGTCCTGTCGTAAATACATAAGCGAGACCGTAACCAAAAATCCATTGATTGCGCTCAAAGAAGCTTTGCCAATCGCGTTCGGACACGTCCTCTTGATAGAGCATTCCACGAAAAGTATTAAGTTCTTGGCGGCGATAGGCTAGCGCAACTACATCTTCGCTTGTAATTTTACTACGAGCGAACTCGGCAACAAGTTCGGGGTTTTTTTCGAGAACCTTTCGGGCATCGGCATCTGGCAAATGCACCAGTCGAAGATCCTTAAAATCACGGTTAAAGGTCTGTCCATGAGGGATTTCTAACCTCTCAATCGCAGTCAGAAATTCCATCAACGCCGAAATTTGCTCTCCATATAGAACTACTTGCTCGCCCATTGGGTGATCAGTTTTGGTGCTCCATCGCTGAATCCAAAGGTGAGATACACCACGTCCATCTTCTAGAAATTTTGCTTTTACCTGCTGAATACCCGTGCCGGTCGTGTGCAGAACCACTTCATCTTTTTCCATTAATATTTTTGGCATCGTTTCGTCCCGAAATACACGGTGCCCAAATCGCCAATACGGCTCCTTGTTTGGGTGTTGAAATTTTGCGGACACATAAAAGCGGTCCGCAAGCCTATCTTTCGCATACACGTATTGCTCGCCAATATCGCTCAACATGAATCTTCCTAGGTTGGGCTAGTGGCAGCATATCGCGGACGAACGGCAGCGCAACCAAGATCCGTCATAAGCCAGCAGTACTGACTGCGGTCATTCGTACTGGCACAACGAATTCACACTTTGTCCCGAAGTGCGGTCCATTGTGCAGCTTACAGCGAAAGCCCGCTTTCCGTCCTACGAGTCAAAGGCTGCGCGCAACAGAGACTTATGAACTGGCGCATATCCGACCCTCATCCCCCTCACCCCACCAAAACCCCCATCCGCTCCATCGCCATCCCGTAACCCTGCACCCCGAACCCGCAGATCACGCCGTCGGCCCGACCTGACACATAGGAGTGGTGCCGGAAGGCCTCGCGGCGGTGGATGTTGGTGATGTGGACTTCGATCACCGCCCCCTCGAACGCGTTCAGCGCGTCGAGGATCGCGACCGAGGTGTGGGTGAAGGCGCCGGGGTTGATGATGATCCCGGCGGATGTGCCCCGCGCGGCGTGGATCCGGTCGATCAGCGCGCCTTCGTGGTTGGACTGGTGGCAGGCGCAGCCGAGGCCCAGCGCCTTGGCGCGTGCCATGCAGAGCGCCTCGACATCGGCCAGGGTTTCGGACCCGTAGATCTCGGGTTCGCGTTGGCCGAGCAGGTTGAGGTTGGGGCCGTTCAGGACGGTGATGAGGTGGGGCATGGGGCGGGCCTTTTGCAACGTTTGGTCGTGCATGGCCGGGTTTTCGGATTTTTGCAAACGTTTGAAGCGGTCCGCCCGGTGGCACGCCGGGCAGCCCGCGACCGCCCCCCCGGGCGGGGCTTCTCCCCCACCCGGCGGTCGGGGGCCACCCTTAATTCGTTAACGTCACCCCCGCCGCCTGCATCCCCTTCACTGCCGCCGCCAGCGATCCGTCAAAGTCGATGGCCCGGCAGAGGCCCAACTCCACCGTCACCCCAAACCCCAGTTTCGCCGCGTCCACCGCCGAATAATTGACGCAGAAATCGGTCGCCAGCCCGACCAGTGTCAGCCGGTCGATCCCCCGCGTTTGCAGGTATCCGGCCAGCCCGGTGGGCGTCGTATGGTCATTCTCGAAGAACGCCGAATAGCTGTCGATGGCGGGGTCATACCCCTTGCGGATGATCATGTCGGCCCGCGTCGTGTTGAGGTCCGCGTGGAACGCCGCCCCCTTTGACCCTTGAATACAGTGATCGGGCCACAACACCTGCGGGCCGTAGGGCATCTGGATCACGCTCATCGCCGCCGCGCCGGGGTGGCTGGAGGCAAAGGAACTGTGCCCCGCCGGGTGCCAGTCCTGCGTCAGGATCACCGCGTCAAAATCCGCCATCGCCGCGTTGATCCCGGCGACGATCTGATCGCCCCCGGCCACCGCCAAAGCCCCGCCAGGGCAGAAATCGTTCTGGACGTCGATGACGAGGAGGGCGTGCATGGGCGGGGGCCTTTCGGTTCGGTCCGCGCCAGTCTAGGGGACTGACGGCGGATTGGAAGATGGGGCGCGAATGAACCGGCTGGCGATTGACTTTGGCACGTCCAACACGGCGGCGGCGGTGCTGGTGAACGGGCGCCCCTATGTGATCCCGCTGGAAGGCGGCGAACGCACCCTGCCGACCGCCCTGTTTTTCGACTACGCCCGCCGCGACACCCTGATCGGCCATGCCGCCGTCGCCGCCCTGATCGCCGGGCGCGAGGGGCGGTTCATGCGGGCGCTGAAATCGGTACTGGGCACGCCGATCATGCGAGAACAGCGCCAATTGATGACCGAAAGGTTGACCCTGATCGACGTGGTGGCGCGGTTTCTGGCGCAGGTGAAGGCAAGGGCCGAGGCGCATTGCGAGATCACCTTCGACGCGGTGTTGTCGGGCCGGCCCGTCGCATTCCACAGCCGGGGATCCGACCGTGACGCGCGGGCGCTGGCAGATCTGACCACGTGTTACCGTATCGCCGGGTTCAGTGATGTGGCGTTCATGTATGAACCCGAAGCGGCGGCGCGGGCCAGCGGGGCCGGTGCGGGTCTGGGCCTGATCGTGGATATCGGCGGTGGCACCTCAGATTTCACGGTGTTCGGAGCCGATCGCATCCTCGCCAATAACGGCGTCCGCATTGGCGGCACCGATTTCGACCGCGCCCTGAACCTCGCCCATGTCATGCCGCTGCTGGGCCTTAACACGGATCTGCGGGATGCCATCGGCCCCGGCACGTCGACAGCGCCTGTCGCGGTGTTCAACGATCTGGCGACCTGGGAGAAGATTGCGTTCATGTATTCCCCCGAAACCCGGCGGCTGGTGAGCGGCATGGCGCGGGTCGCCGTGGCGCAGGACAGGTTCGCGCGGCTGGAGCGGGTGGTTGCGGATGAGTTGGGGCATGACATCGCCTTTGCCGTCGAGCGGGGCAAGATCGCTGCGAACGAAGCGGGGACTGGGGTGATCGACCTGCGGCTGGTGGAACGCGGGTTGCGCGTTGGGATCGACGGTTGCGGTCTGGACGCGGCGCTCGGCACCTACGGGGACCGGATCGTGGCAGAGGCATTGGCCACCGTGGCGATGGCTGAGGTTACACCCGCCGCGATCGAACGGCTGGTCTTTGTCGGCGGGTCCAGTCTGCTGGCTATGATCGACCGGCGGATGCGCGTGGCGTTTCCGCAGGCGTGGGGGGAGCGTGCGGATGCGTTTACCGGGGTTGTTGACGGCTTGGCGCTGGCCGCCGTTGATTAGGGCGGGCGGGTAGGGCGGGTTTTAACCCGCCCCCCGGATCAGGCCGGTTCGTTCAGGCTTTGCACCGCCAGCGTCGTCAGCTTGGCATTCGCCGCCTTTTCCATGTCGAGGATCTGCGTCAACAGGTCGTGCGCCTTGTCGTTGCCCAGCACCTTGGCCCATTCACGCAGAGTGCCGTAACGGGCGATCTCGTAGTGTTCGACAGCTTGAGCGGCCGCCGTCAACGCCGCGTCGAGCGCGATGCCGCTTGCCTCTTTGATGATACCGTCGGTTTCCTTGATAAGCCCGTCGATGGCGTCGCACTTTTCGCCTTCGGGTTTGGCGTCGATAGATTTGAAGACCTGGTCGAGCAGTTTGATCTGCTCTTTGGTCTCGGCCAGATGGGCGTTGACCACCTTCTTGAGATCGGACGATCCGGCAGCACTTGCGACCTTGGGCAGCGCCTTGGTCAGCGCATTCTCCGCATAATAGATGTCTTTCAAGGTGTGGTGAAAGGCTTCAGCGAGGGTTTTCATAGGATATTCTCCGGGTTGATGATGCAGTCTGGCGGGCCAACGCAACGCAGCGCATTTCGTTCCGCCCCTGTCTTGCCCCTCGCAACTGGCAGGCGTATCCCCGCCGCATGCTGACCGTCGCCGCCCTGTATCATTTCGCCCGCCTTGATGACCCTGCGACCCTGCGTCCGCCGCTTCAGGGCCTGTGCCGCGACCTTGGCGTCAGCGGCACGCTGTTGCTGGCCCCCGAGGGGATCAACGGAACCGTGGCGGGAACCGCAGAGGCGATCGACACCCTGATCGCACATCTGCGCCGCCTGCCCGGCTGTGCCGCACTCGACTGGAAGCGGAGCCACGCGACGGAACAGCCGTTCAACCGCATGAAGGTTCGTCTGAAGCGCGAAATCGTCACGATGGGCCAGCCCGACGTTGATCCGACCGCCGCTGTCGGTCACTACGTGCAGCCCGCCGACTGGAACGCCCTGATTTCTGCGCCTGACGTGGCCGTGATTGACACCCGCAACGATTACGAGGTCGCCATCGGCAGTTTTGCCGGGGCCATCGACCCGCAGACCCGCAGTTTTGGCGAATTCCCGGCGTGGTGGGCAGCGCACAAGGATCAGTTTGCGGGCAAACGGGTGGCGATGTTCTGTACCGGCGGGATCAGATGCGAGAAATCGACCAATTATCTGTTGTCGCAGGGGGTGACCGAGGTGTTTCACCTCAAGGGCGGCATTCTGAAATATCTTGAGGATGTGCCGGAGGATCAAAGTCTTTGGCAGGGCGACTGTTTCGTCTTTGACGGGCGGGTGTCGGTCGGACATGGCCTGACCAAAGGCCCGCACGAGCTCTGCCACGCCTGCCGCCGTCCGATCCTGCCCGCCGACAAGGCCCGCCCCGAATTCGAGGCCGGGGTGGCCTGTCATGCCTGCGCAACCGAAACGACCGATGCCGACAAGGCCCGGTTCCGCGAGCGGCAGAAACAGATGAGTCTGGCCCGCGCACGTGGCCAGCGCCATCTGGGGGCCGCCTAGATGCCGGCAGTCGGGCGGCAGGTTCTGGCCCTCGCGCTGGGTGCAGCTGCCGGTTACATTGCCTACCGCGCCAGGATGCCCCTGCCGTGGATGCTGGGGCCGATGCTGATCAACACCTTCGCAGCACTGGTCCGCGCCCCGGTCGCCGGTCCGGTCTGGGCGCGTCCCTACGTGATCCCGGTTATTGGTGTCATGCTGGGGTCCGCCGTCACCGCCGAGGTTTTCACCCAACTGGGCGAATGGACGGTTACCCTGATGCTGATGCTGCCGTTTCTGGCGGTCGCGGCGGGCCTGTCATTCCTGATATACCGGCGCATCGGTGGCTATGACCGGGTGACGGCGTTCTATTCAGCGATGCCGGGCGGGTTGAACGAGATGTTGCTGGCGGGGATTGACGCGGGTGGGCACGAACGCCGGATCGCGGTGGCCCATGCCAGCCGGATTCTGATCGTGGTGCTGTGCATCGGGCTGTATTTCGGCTTTGTCCTTGGGGTGCGTCCCGGTGCTGGCGGGGTCATGCCGTGGATCGGGCTGGATGCCCTCGACTGGCTGGATTGGGTCGTTCTAGCCGCCTGTGCGCTGATCGGCGCACCCTTGGGCAAGGCCGTCAGGCTGCCGGCCGGCAACATTTTGGGGCCGATGATCCTGAGTGCGGCGGCACATGTGTTCCACATTGTCGATACCGCGCCGCCGACCCTGATCGTCAACAGCGCCCAGATCGTGTTGGGCACGGTGATCGGCTGCCGGTTCCTGGGATCGGCGCTGCGCGAGATTGGCGCGGATATGCGCCTTGGGCTGTTGTCGTCGGTGTCAATGATGACGGTCGCTGTCGTCTTTGCGCAAATTACCGGGGTGCTGACCGGGACACCGCCCAGTCAGGTGTTTCTGGCCTACAGCCCCGGTGGGCTGACCGAAATGTCGCTGCTGGCCCTCGCGATGGGGCAAGAGGTGGCCTATGTCTCGGTGATGCACATCCTGCGCATCCTGCTGGTGGTCGGGATCGCCCCAAGCGTGTTCAAACGGTTCGCGTCACCCGGCGCGTAGCCCGGTTTCCACCAGCATGCCGCGCCGCTTCGCCTCGTAATAGTAACCGTTGGCATACCATTTGATCGCTGTAGCCTCATCGCCGTTTGACAGCAGCCAGGCGCCACGCAGGTATTTAACACCATAGCGCAGGTTGGTGTCGGGATTTAGCAGGTCGGACGCCGGGCCCCGATGCCCCATTGTCTGCGCCGTCTGCGGCAGAATCTGCATCAGGCCGTAATAGGGTCCGTTGCGGGCACTGGGGTTATAGCCGCTCTCGCGCTGGACGGATCGGTGGATCAGGCTGGCAGGCACATTGTAGATTTGCGCGTATTTGTTGATCAATCCCCGCAATTCGGGGGTTTCGTTCCGGTTCAACCCGGTCGCGGCAAAGGCAAGGCCGGGTTGTTCGGGGGCGCGGGCACAGGCGGCAAGCGCACCCAATGTCAGGCCCAGCGCCGCGCGCCGCGTCAGTGTCGCAATCATCCTGCCCGTCCTCATGGTTTTGCGCCGACCTTAGGGGCTGGCCGTGGTCTGGCAAGCACGCGAAACGGCATCGGCGAAGTCCCGCGCATGGCCGCATGGCAGCCCGTCGTTCAGAATGCCAGCGTCGCGCTGACCGCCCGTTTCCAGGCGTCGTATTTGCGTTTGCGCTGCGCGGCGTCCATCGCCGGTTCAAACGTCTTGTCCAGCGCCCAAGCCTTGGCGAACCCCGCCATGTCAGGGTAAACACCGGCCCGCATCCCGGCCAGCCACGCGGCGCCCAGTGCTGTCGTTTCGCGCACCTTGGGGCGGTCAACCGGGGCGCCGATGATGTCCGACAGGAACTGCATCGCCCAATCGCTGGCTGTCATCCCGCCATCGACCCGTAGGGTCGGCGCGGTTCCGGTGGTTTTCCAATCGGCCTGCATCGCCTCGAGCAGATCGCGGGTTTGATAGCCGACACTTTCCAACGCCGCGCGGGCAAATTCGGCGGGGCCGGAATTGCGCGTCAGGCCGTAGATCGCGCCCCGGCAATCGGGGTTCCAATAGGGCGCGCCAAGGCCGACAAAGGCGGGCACCAGAACGACGTTCTGCTGCGGGTCGGCCTGTTCAGCCAAGGCTTGGGTTTCGCCCGCGTCGCGGATGATTTTTATCCCATCGCGCAGCCATTGCACCACCGCGCCGGCGACAAAAATCGACCCTTCCAAGGCATAAGTCGGCTTGCCGTCGAACTGATAGGCGATGGTGGTCAGTAGCCGGTTCTGCGAGGTGACAGCGGTATCGCCGGTATTGAGCAGCGCAAAGCACCCCGTCCCATAGGTCGATTTCATCATGCCGGGCTGGAAACAGGCCTGCCCTACCGTCGCCGCCTGCTGGTCGCCCGCGACGCCCAAAATCGGGATCGGTCGCCCGAACAAATCAGGCCGGGTCATGCCGAAATCGGCGGCAGAGTCCGTCACGCGGGGCAGCATCTGCATCGGAATGTCGAACAGGTCGCAGATGGTCTGCGACCAGCGCCCCTTGTGGATGTCATAGAGCATCGTGCGGGCGGCGTTGGTCGCGTCGGTCAAGTGACTTTGGCCGCCGGTCAGTTTCCAGATCAGGTAGCTGTCGACCGTACCGAACAGCAGCTCGCCGCGTTTGGCACGGTCGCGCGCGCCGTCGACGTGGTTCAGGATCCAGCGCAGTTTGGTCCCCGAAAAGTAGGGATCGGCGAGCAGTCCGGTGCGGGCGGTGATCGTCTTGTCATGCCCCGCCGCCACCAGTTCGCGGCAATAGTCGGCGGTGCGCCGGTCCTGCCAGACGATGGCATTATGGATCGGCTCGCCGGTCTTGGCGTCCCAGACAACGGTCGTTTCGCGCTGGTTGGTGATGCCAATGGCGGCGATGTCTTTCGGGGTCAGCCCGGCCTTTTCGATCGCCGACCGGCAGGTGCCTGCGGTCGATGACCAAAGATCGGCAGGGGCGTGTTCGACCCAGCCTGAGTCGGGGAAATGCTGCGGGAATTCCTCTTGTGCGGTGGCGATGACCTGCATTTTGGCGTCGAAGATGATCGCGCGGCTGGAGGTGGTGCCCTGGTCGATGGCGAGGATATGGGTCATGAAGTGCGGTCATCTTGTTTTGAAGGTTGCGGTGGGCTTGCCCAGAGGGCCGTCCAGATAATTCTTGCTGCCACAAAGGGCGGGACCAGAAGGACCACACCCAACATACCAATCGTATATCTCGAAGGCTCGGCATCCTTCATCAAGAGGACGTAGAACACTAATGCAAAAAACCACGGCGCAAGCTCCTGACGATGCGTTCGCCAAGCATACCGCCAGCCATTTCTTTGCCTGATCGTTCGCGTCATCTGCTGCGTCGCCTCCCTACTACTATCGGGCAAATTCGTCGACATCTCCGCGTTATATCACGGCCTCTTACATCCACTTGTCCAGCGCCGCGATCTGCCCCTTGTCCAGCCGCAGGCCGAGTTTAGAGCGCCGCCAGACGACATCCTCGGCGGTCTGCGCGAATTCGTGGGTCATCAGCCAGCGGACCTCGGTTTCGGTGAGGGTGGCGCCGAAATCCTGCCCGAGATCGGCGGCGGTGCGGGCGGGGCCGAGGAGTTCGCGGGCGTCGGTGCCGTAGGCGCGGATCAGGCGTTTGGCCCATGTTAGGGTCAAAAACGGATAAGCGACCATCAGATCGTCGATCAGCTTTGCGACCCCATCGACTGCGAAATCGCCGCCCGGCAAAGCCACCCCCGCCGTCCATTTCCCCGGTGTCCCCGGAAAGAACGGCGCGATCTTGTCGAGCGCGGATTCGGCCAGTCTGCGGTAGGTCGTGATCTTGCCGCCGAAGATGTTCAGCATCGGCGCGCCGGCGCTTTCGTTGACCTTGATCGTATAGTCGCGGGTCGCCGCCGTGGCCGATGCGCCGCCTTCGTCGTGCAGCGGGCGCACGCCCGAATAAGTCCAGACGATGTCATCCACCGTCACGGGTTTCTTGAAGTATTGCGAGGCGAAATCGGTCAGATACGCTTGCTCCTCGGGCGTGCAAACGGGTCGCTGATCGGGGTCGGGGTGGTCGGCGTCGGTGGTGCCGATCAGGGTGAAATCGGTCTCGTAGGGGATCGCAAAGATGATCCGCCCGTCGGTGCCCTGAAAGAAATAGCATTTGTCGTGGTCGAACAATTTGCGGGTGACGATATGGCTGCCGCGCACCAACCGCACGCCTTCGGTCGTGTTCACATGGACCTTTTGGTGGATCACATCGCCGACCCACGGGCCTGCCGCGTTGACAAGCATTTTCGCGTGATAGATTTGCCCCCCGGCGTTGATTTCCCACAGCCCGTCGATCTGTCGTGCCTCGGTCACCTTGGTCCGGGGCAGGATCGTCGCGCCCCGGATCACCGCATCGCGGGCGTTCAGGGCGACCAACCGCGAATCCTCGATCCAGCAGTCAGAATATTCATAGGCGCGGGCGAATTTCGGATTCAGCGGCAGGCCTGCGGGGTCCAGCGTCAGGTTCACGGTGCGGGTGCCGGGCAGAATTTTCCGCCCGCCGAGATTATCATACATCAGCAGCCCAAGGCGGATCAGCCACGCAGGGCGGCGCCCCTTCATCCATGGCATCACGACGTTGAGGATTTTCGAGGTCGGCGTCGATCCTTCAAACCGCATGTCGGGGTGATAGGGCAGGACGAACCGCAGCGGCCAGCTGATATGGGGCATCGCCCGCAACAGGGTTTCGCGTTCGATCAGCGCCTCGCGGACCAGCCGGACCTCGAAGTATTCGAGGTAGCGCAAGCCGCCGTGAAACAGCTTGGTCGAGGCCGAGGAGGTGGCCGAGGCAAGGTCGTTCATTTCCGCCAAGGCGACCCGCAACCCCCGCCCGGCCGCATCGCGGGCGATGCCGCAGCCGTTGATACCGCCGCCGATGATGAAAAGATCGTAGGGGGCGGGTGTCATAGGTGGGCCTTTCACGGGGTTCCTAGGCAACGGTTTACAAAAGACATCCGGCAGTCACAACAGACCTAGGCCCGGTCCATCCATTTGCGCAGATAGCACGCCAGCACTTCGGGGTGGTCGGGATACCATTGCAGGCCAAGGCTGAAGGTATGGTCATAGGGGCGACGGTGCAGGGTCCATGTCGGGCGCATGGTCAGACCAAGGCGGGCGGCCAGGACGGGCAACATCAGGCGATAAATGTGACCGTTGCCGTCAAGGAAGGGGTGAATCGCGAAAAAGCGGTGGCTGATCGCGGCCAGTGCGGCAAAGGCCGCATCGTCGGTCGGGTCGGGTGGTGCGTGCCACAGCGTCGACAGCCGGATCGCCAGATCGTCCATTGCCGCAAAAACCCCCGCTGCGGGCAGGCACATATCGCGGAACCGCAGACCGGGCAGGCGGCGTGCCAGAAACACTGCCCGGGGCGTGTCGGCCAGCGTCGTCCCGGTGGTGCCGCGATAGGTGCCGGGGACATCGGCGGCGTCGGGACCGATCGTGTCGGCGAACAGGGCGCGATGGGTGGCACGGGTGTCGCACAGAAAACGCAGGCGGTCCGCATCGTGGGCCCCGTGCAATCCGGCCAGCGTCTCGGCGCAACGCCGATCCAGAATTGCACCAGTCTGCGGGTCTGCGTGCAGGTTCCACCGGGTCGCCATCGCTTGCCTGCCTTCCGTGCCCCATCCCGCGCGTAAAGGCTGCACATTAATATTTGCCATTTTCAACCCAAAATTAACACATTTCGCCGGAATACCGTCGAGGGAATGCTGTTTTCGGGGTTCTTCATATGCTGATCGTCGGCACAATCGGGGACGACACGCTGAGCGGATCGTCGGATCCGGACGACATCCTCGGGCTGGATGGCGACGACGAGATGTATGGCTACGGCGACAACGACAGCCTTTATGGCGGCACCGGCAATGACACCCTTTATGGCGGCGACGGTGACGACTGGCTTGACGGTCGCGCCGACGACGACATCATTTATGGCGGTGCCGGGGCCGATACAATCGTGCTGCGCGACGGTTACGGGTCTGACACGGTGATGGATTTTGACGTCGCCGAGGACCGGGTGCATCTGGCTTCGGTCGGGGTGAATACATGGGCCGACGTGCAGGACCGGCTGATCGCCGATTTCGACGGCACGGCAATCATAATCCTTGATGACGGGTCCAGCCTGCGGTTCGAGGGCCTGACGATCGCAGATCTGACCGAAGATAACTTTATCCTCGACCCGCCGCCGGTGTGTTTTGTTGCCGGCACGCTGATCGACACGCCGCACGGCGCGATCGCAGTCGAAACCTTGCGCCTTGGCGATCAGGTCTGCACCCTGGATCACGGGTTCCAGCCGCTGTTGTGGATCGGGCGGCGGCTGACCCAGTTCGGGCACGGCCCGCATCACCATCAGCCCATCGTGATCGCCGCCGGGGCGATGGGACACGGGGCGCCGCAGGCCGATCTGCGGCTGTCGCCGCAGCACCGGGTTCTGGTGCAGGGCGGCGATGGCCGACAATTCGAGAACGGCGCGCTGGCCAAGGCCAAAGGGCTGTGCGGCCGCGAGGGGATCACACAGGACACAACCTGCACCGCCGTCATCTATCTGCAGCTGATGCTGCCAAACCATGCCATCGTCACCGCCAACGGCCTGCTCACCGAGACGTTTTATCCGGGCGCGTTCGCCGTGGGAGGATTGCCCGACGCGGATCGCGCGGCGATCGACGCGTTGTTTCCCGGTATCGCCGATGACCCGGCGGCAGTCTATGGGGGTTTGGCGCGACCTGTCCTGTCGCTTAGGGCGATCACCGCCCTGTCGCCTGCACAGGCCCAAACCCCGACCCCCAAACGGCGCAGGGCGGCGGCATGACCCGAGCACTGTTTACCAGCACTGACAGTGGCGCGGCGCTGCCTGCGACCATCCTTGCCCTGATCGGTCAGGCGCGTGCCTGTGCTGCGTCGGGCGCAGACGTCGAACTGCAGATCATGTGTTTCGCGCTGACCGACCACGCCATTGCGCAGGCCCTGATCGGCCTGTGCCGCGATCACCCATCGCTGACCTTGCGCATTTTGGCCGACTGGAATCAAAGCGCACGCGGCACGCCGGCGCAGCTTGACGCGATGGCGAATGCCCGGCTGCATAATCTTTATATCAAGTTCAAGCTGGACGCCCCCTATGTCTGGGACACTGACACCGGACGCCTGCGCTATAGCTATCCGCTCAGCTGGGGGATGCTGCATCACAAGACGTTGCTGCTGCGGGTCGACGGCACGCCAGTCGCCGTCGCATTCGGCAGTTACAACTTGTCGGAGCGGGGTCAGCGGGCCTATGAAAACCTGTTGCTGAGCGCCGATCCGGTGATCCTGACTGCTTTTGGGGCGGAATTCGACGCGCTGTGGTGCAACCACTTGTTGACCGGAACGACCGACCGGGTCGATGCGATTTTCACCCGGATCAAGGCCGAAGGTGCGCGCGGTGCCGATCTGCGCGATCCTGCATTGTTGACCGATATGCTGGGCATCGCGCAGACCCCCGACGACACTCCGCCGCCGCCGCGCCGGGTGATCGACGGGCCGGTCATCGTCGCCTTTTCCGGCAGCAGTCTGCTGGCCCCGAAACCCACCGCCGGACACGCCACCGCGCACGACCGGCGCGGCATCATGATGCGCCGCCCAAATGGCGAATCGCGCCGCGTGCCGCTGACGCTGAACACCCTGTCGCTGGATGCGATCCGGTCGGTGCCTGCGGGGGCACAGATCAAGCTGGCGATGTTCGCCTTGTCGCCACGGGTGCCCGAATTCGGCGCACTGATTGACGCGGCGCGGCGTGGCGTCGATGTGCAGGTCATCCTTGACGGCACGATCAACGGGCGCAGCGGCGCCGCGCTGGCCGGGTTTGCGACGCGCGAACGCCTGCCGCTGTCGGTGCGTCTGACCCGGCGCCGGATGCACCAGAAATATCTGGTCTGCCCCGAAATCGGCATGGTCCTGACCGGCACCGCCAATATGACCGAAGAAACCACGGCGCGTCATTCCGATCACCGGATCCTGTTTCGCGACGCCCCGGCGCTGGCGCAATCCTTTGCCACCGATTTCGATGTACTGACGGCGCGGTTGTCGCAGTCCCGCGCGGCGGCGGCGTAGCGGCACCACTAGGGGTGACCAAGGCCGGTTCAGGAGTAGTCAACGCATCGTTTATTTCCACCGACCCTCAGTCCTTTTCGCAATGATTTCAATCTGTTCCAGCTCCGCTTCTCTAGAGAAGCCAAAATCGTCAGAAATGAAAATCCGACTCGGGGAGCGAGGTGGAGGCCCGGGGGCATCCGTTGCGCCGTCACTCCTGCTTCGGTCCTTCTGCTCTGATGTGTCCGTTTGCCTGCGATGTTGTTGATCCGAAAATCAGGTGCACCGTGGGCAAAGAACGCGTCAAAACGTCGAGACCGCAACTGGTTTGGGGCGAAGCGGGTTCCTTTCGGGCCTCTGCCTCGTACATGCCGCGCAGGACATGCCGACCGGTCTGGGTTCGTCTCTCGTGCGCCATTTGTCACCTCGGCAAATGGCGAAACTGCGGCCGGATCGCGGCGCTCTGCGAAAACCATTCGGGCTGAAATCGGGCCGCGCGCCGAGTCACAGCACGCTTGACACCCGGCGGGCCGCTGCGGGTAAGGTTGACCACCGTCAGGGGATGCAGCCGCCGCGCCATTTTCGCCCGGCCCCACCTGACGCAAATCCAAGGGGGACCACGATGTTCAATTCGCTTACCAGCCCCGGTGCCGCCCGCACCGGCCTTTACGCCACGATCTTGGCCGCCGCATTCGCCCCGGCCCTGTCGGCACAGGATTCGCCCGATCCGATCAAACTGACCCTGCACGACTGGACCGGCCAGTTGATCACCACGCAGATCATGGGCGAGGTACTGAAGGCCGCAGGCAACAACGTCGAATACGTGCAGGCCGATTATCTGGCGCAGTTCGCAGGCCTTGAAACCGGCGACCTCGATGTCGCGATGGAGATGTGGGAGACGACGGGCCGCGAGGCGATGGACGCTGCAATCGCCACCGGCAACGTCGAGAACTTTGGCCCGACCGGTATGCAGGCCAAGGAGGAATGGTGGTACCCATCCTATATGGTCGACAAATGCCCCGGCTTGCCGAACTGGGAGGCCTTGAAGGAACCGGCCTGCGCCGAGGCGTTTTCAACCGCCGAAACCGCGCCGAATGGCCGTTATCTGGGCGGCCCGGTCACATGGGGCGGGTTTGACGATGAACGGGTCGCGGCCTTGGGCCTGCCGTTCGAAGTGATCCACGCGGGCACCGACGCCGCCCTGTTTGCCGAACTTGAAAGCGCCTACCAGCGGCAGGCGCCGATCTTGTTGTGGATTTATGCGCCGCACTGGGCCCCGGCCAAATACGATGGCGCATGGGTCGAATTTCCAGAATATTCCGCTGAATGCTACAACGATCCGGCGGTCGGCCTGAACCCGGACATGGCCTATGACTGCGGCAAGCCGTTCGGCGAGATCTGGAAGGTCGGCTGGGCCGGGGTCGCCGACAAATGGCCGGGTGCCTATGCCGCGATCAAGGCGTTCACCATCAACAACGATGAAATGGGCAAGATGATCACCGCCGTCGATCTGGACGGCGAGACTGTCGATGCCGTGGTCGCCGACTGGATGGCCAACAACGAACCGCGCTGGAAGGGTTGGATCGGGCAGTAACAGAATGGCCGCTCGGCGCGTCTGGGCGGCCATTTTCAAAGGTTTCTCATGACCCAAGCCAAACTGATCTGCCGCAATGTCTGGAAGCTGTTCGGCAACCGGGCGGCGCAGAAATTCGCCGCAATGGCTGATCCGTCGCCCGCCGCCGTCGAGGCCGCGGGTCTGATCGGCGCTGTCCGCGATGTGAACATCGACGTGCAGGACGGCGAGATTTTCGTCATCATGGGTCTGTCGGGGTCGGGCAAATCGACCCTTGTGCGTTGTCTGTCGCGTCTGGTCGAACCGACAGCCGGCGAGATTCTGTTCAACGGCGACAACCTGCTGACCGCCAGCAATGCGCAGATGATCGATATCCGGCGGCACAAGATGGGCATGGTGTTTCAACATTTCGCCCTGCTGCCGCATCTGACCGTACTGGAAAACGTCGCCTTTCCCCTCGCGGTGCAGGGCGCCGCGCCCGAAGTCCGCCGCAAGCGGGCGATGGAGGTGATCGAACTGGTCGGCCTCGGCGGGCGCGAAACGTCCTATCCCCGCCAGCTTTCGGGTGGTCAGCAGCAGCGCGTCGGGATTGCCCGATCCCTTGCCGTGGAACCCGAGCTTTGGTTCCTCGACGAGCCGTTTTCCGCCCTCGACCCGCTGATCCGGCGCGAAATGCAGGATGAATTCATCCGCCTGCAATCGGTGCTGAAGAAAACAATCGTGTTCATCACGCATGACTTTGACGAGGCGATCCGGCTGGCCGACCGCATCGCGATCATGAAGGATGGCGCGATTGTCCAATGCTCCACCCCCGAAGACATCGTGCTGCACCCTGCAACCGACTATGTCCGCGCGTTTTCTCAGGCCGTGCCGCGGGCCAAAGTGGTGCGGGTGTCGCGCCTGATGGTGCCCGGTAACGACGCCACGGCGGGCGATATTCCGGCGCGGGCGACGGTGGCTGAGGCGGCGATCAGGTTTGCAGGTGGCGCGACCGCCCTGCAGGTGATCGGCGACAACGGCGCGCCGTTGGGCCTTTTGACTCGCGATGCCGTCGTCGCGATGATGCTGGAGGGATGATGGCGAGCCTTGCCGATCATCCCGCCACCTCGGCCCTGCCCCTGAAATGGGTCGCATGGATGCTGGTGCTGCTGGCCTTCGTCATCCTGTGGCAGTTCGGCCGGGCGGTGGTCCCCTGGGCGTTTGACTATCCGGCAGACCTGACGTTTCCCGCCGCGAACTATATCACCGCTTTTACCAAATGGCTGTTGAACGACGCCACCTTTGGCTTGTTCACCTTCAAGGACATGACCCGTTTCATCGCCGCCGTGATCGAGGCACCGTATCGGGTCGTCCTCTCGGTCCTCTCGACCGGGTTCCTGTCGGGGCGCGGATCGACGGCGGTGCAGATCACGCCGCCGCTCAGCTGGATCGCGGTGATCGGGGCCTTTGCGCTGGCGGGCTTCGTCGCGGGCGGTATCCGGCTTGCGGGCCTTGTCGTGGTCTGTCTGGGTTTCGTCGTCGTCTTTGGCCAATGGTCCAGCGCGATGGTAACGCTGGCGTCGATTGTTATCGCCGTCCCCTTGGGTGTGGTCGGTGGGCTGCTGCTGGGGATTGCGGCCTATCGTTGGCGATTGGTCGAACTGGCTATCGCGCCGCTGTTGGACCTGATGCAGACGATCCCGGCCTTTGCCTATCTTGTCCCGATCCTGTTTCTGTTCGGGTTCGGACCGACCGCTGCGATCCTTGCCACCCTGATCTATGCGATGCCACCGATGACCCGGATCACCCTGCTGGCCCTGCGCCGCGTGCCCGATGAACTGCGCGAACTGGGCCAGATGATCGGCTGCACGCGGGGTCAGATGACCTGGCGGGTGCTGGTCCCGGCGGCCAAGGATCCGCTGATGGTCGGGGTCAATCAGGTCATCATGCTGTCGCTGAACATGGTGATCATCGCAGCGATGATCGGCGCCGGAGGGCTGGGGTTTGACGTGCTGGCAGCGTTGCGTCGCTTGGATTTCGGGGCCGGGCTGGAATCCGGTCTGGCCATCGTCGCGATTGCGGTGGTGCTCGACCGGCTCAGCCAGGGCTTTGCCGAGCGTCGGGGTGAACCGCTGACCGGGGGGCTGGTGCAGCGGCATCCCTACATCGTCGCCGCCCTGTTGCTGGTCGCCGTCACCGCCGCCATCGGCCTGCTGTTTCCGACCGTCCAGACCTATCCCGCCGGGTGGCAACTGACCACTGGCGCCTTCTGGTCGCGGGTGGTCGCCTGGATCAACGTCAATTATTTCGACACGCTCGAGGCGATCAAGAACGCGCTGTTGCTGAACCTGCTGATCCCGTTCAAGCGGTTCCTGCTGACCCTGCCGTGGGTCGGCGTCACCGGGCTTCTCGCCTTCGTCGGCTATCGGTTGGGCGGTGCGCGGCTGGCTATTCTGGTCGCGGTTCTGGCGACGCTTATCGCCGCCACAGGACAATGGGAAAAGGCGATGATCACCGTCTATCTGTGCGGCATTTCCGCCGCCATCGCGTTCATGATCGGTGTCCCGATCGGGGTGATCGCGGCGCAAAAGGCATCGCTGTGGCGTTGGGTCGCGGCCATCATCGACACCCTGCAAACCCTGCCGTCGTTCGTCTATCTGATGCCCGCCGTCATGCTGTTCCGGGTCGGCGATTTCACCGCGATGATCGCCGTCGTTGCCTTTGCCGTGGTCCCGGCGATCCGCTATACCGCGCTGGGCCTGCGCGGCGTGGACCCAAGGCTGATCGAAGCCGGGCAGGCGATGGGCTGCACCCGTTGGCAGATCCTGACCCGGATCCGGCTGAAACTGGCGCTGCCGGAAATCCTGCTGGGCCTGAACCAGACGATCATGTTCGCCCTGTCGATGCTGGTTATCACCGCCTTGGTCGGCACCCGCGATCTGGGCCAAGAGGTCTATATCGCCCTGACCAAGGCCGATCCCGGCCGGGGGATCGTCGCGGGGCTGGCGATCGCCTTTATCGCGATCATCGCCGACCGGCTGATTTCAGCGGCGGCGCGACGGGCCCGGGTACGGTTGGGGCTGGCGGATGGATGAGGCACGGATCAGGGCGCTGCCGTGTTGGCGCGGCACGGTCACGGTCACGCCGCTGCACGGCGGGTTGTCGAACGAGAATTATGTGGTGACGGACAGTGCGGGCAAACACGTCGTGCGGTTCGGCACCGACTACCCGTTCCACCATGTCGACCGCGCCCGTGAAGTCATGGCGACCCGCGCCGCCCACGCCGCCGGGTTTGCCCCTGCGGTGGAATATGTCGGCGATGGCGTCATGGTGACGGCCTATGTCGAAAGCCGAACGTGGGCGGCGGCGGATATGGCCGCCGCGCCGGAACGAGTCGCTGCATTGCTGCGCGATTTTCACCAAAAGATGCCGGCGCAGATCAGTGGCACCGCGACGCTGTTCTGGCCGTTCCACGTGATCCGCGACTATGCCCGGACCATCGCCGGGGGCAGCGCCTATGCGCCGCGTCTGCCGGACTGGCTCGACCTTTCCCAGCATCTTGAAGCTGCTCAGGTGCCGCTGCCGATCATCTTTGGCCACCACGATATGCTGCCCGCCAATGTGTTGGACGACGGCCAACACCTGTGGCTGATCGACTATGAATATGCCGCATATGGGACCGCGATGTTCGACCTTGCCGGGGTCGCGTCAAACGCGGGCATGGACGATACCCAAGCCCGCGCCTTGCTGACCGCATATTTCGGAACGTCACCGGATGCCCCGCATTGGCGGGCCTTTGTCGCCATGCAATGCGCGTCGTTGTTGCGCGAGGCGATGTGGGCGATGGTGTCGGCGCTGCACCTGAATGCGCCGGGGGTGGATTATGCCGCCTACGCCGACGAAAATCTGACGCGGCTGGACCGGGCTTTGGCCCGGTTTCGCGCCCTTTGAGGACACCCGAATGACCCTGCCCACTCACGCCCAAATCGTCGTTATTGGCGGCGGAATCATCGGCTGTTCGACCGCCTATCATCTGGCGCGGGACCACAAGGCCGATGTGATCCTGCTGGAAATGGGCACGCTGACCTCTGGCACGACGTGGCACGCGGCGGGGCTGGTCGGGCAGCTTCGGTCATCGGCGTCGATCACCAAGGTGCTGAAATATTCGGTCGAGCTGTACAAGAATTTGGCCGCCGAAACCGGTCTTGAAACCGGCTGGAAAATGACTGGCTGCCTGCGGCTGGCAACCAATGCGGATCGCTGGACCGAATATGCCCGGCTGGCCACAACAGCGCGCAGTTTCGGGATGGAGATGGATTTAATTTCAGCGTCCGAGGTCAAGGCGATGTGGCCGCTGATGGATGTGACCGATCTGGTCGGGGCCAGCTGGCTGCCGACCGATGGGCAGGCCAGCCCGTCTGACATTACCCAAAGCCTTGCCAAAGGGGCGCGGATGCACGGCGCGAAAATTGCCGAAAACGTCTGCGTCACCGGGTTTACGTTGGATGGCAACCGGATCACCGCAGTGCAGACCGATCAGGGGGCAATCGCCTGCGATACCGTCGTCAACTGTGCGGGCCAATGGGCGCGGCAGGTCGGCGCGATGGCGGGGATCAACGTGCCGCTGCATCCGGTCAAGCATCAGTATGTGATTACCGAGGCGATTGCCGGATTGTCCGCCGATGCGCCGACCCTGCGCGACCCCGACCGGCGCACCTATTTCAAAGAGGAGGTCGGCGGGCTGGCGTTCGGCGGCTATGAACCGAACCCGCAACCGCTGCCCACCGGGCCGGTGGCGACGGATCAGCCGTTCAAGCTGTGCGACGACGATTTCGACCATTTCGAACAGCATATGGATCAGGCAATCGCCCGAATTCCGGCGCTGGAATTTGCGGGCGTCAAGCAGATGATCAACGGCGCCGAGAGCTTCACGCCGGATGGGAATTTCATCCTCGGCCCGGCGCCGGAATGTGTGAACATGTTCGTCGGCGCGGGTTTCAACGCCTTTGGCATCGCGTCAGGCGGCGGTGCGGGGTGGGTTCTGGCCGAATGGGCAATGACGGGCGAAGCACCGTTGGACCTCTGGACCGTCGATATCCGCCGGTTTTCGGCGATGCACCGGGATCAGGATTGGGTCCGCGACCGGACCTGCGAGGCCTATGGCAAGCATTACACTATCGGCTATCCGCACGAGGAATATGCGTCGGGTCGGCCGCTGATCATGTCGCCGCTCTATGACCGCCTCAAGACCCAAGGGGCCGTGTTCGGGTCGAAACTGGGGTGGGAGCGGCCGAACTGGTTCGCGCCGTCGGGGGTCGCGGCGCGGGACGTTTACAGCATGGGGCGGCAGAACTGGTTTCCTCATGTCGGGGCGGAACATGCACTGGTGCGGGAACATGCGGGGGTGTTCGACCAGTCGTCATTTGCGAAATTCGAGGTGACGGGGGCGGATGCCGCTGCGGCTTTGGACGCGATCTGCGCCAACGATGTGACCCGCCCGCCGGGGCGGCTGACCTATACCCAACTGCTGAATTCACGTGGCGGGATCGAGGCCGATCTGACCGTTGCCCGGCTGGCGACCGATCAATTCTATGTCGTCACCGGCACCGGGTTTCGCACCCATGACGGCGCGTGGATCGCCGAGCATCTGACGGGGGATGCGCGACTGGTGGACGTGACCGAGGATTACGGCACCCTGTCGCTGATGGGGCCCGCGGCGCGGGATATTTTGACGCAGGTGACGGACGGCGATGTGTCGAACACGGCGTTCCCGTTCGGCCATGTCCGCGACATCACGATTGCCGGGGCGCAGGTGCGGGCGCTGCGGATCACCTATGTCGGTGAACTCGGCTGGGAATTGCATGTGCCGATTGCCACCCTCGGCGCGGTTTACGACGCGCTGATGGCCGCCGATCCGGCGCTGCGTCCGGTCGGCTATCGGGCGATTGAATCGTTGCGGCTGGAAAAGGGCTATCGCGCATAGTCGTCGGATATCACCCCCAGCGATACGCCGTTCGAGGCCGGATTGGGCTGGGCGGTCAAGCTGCGCAAGAATGCGGATTTCATTGGGCGCAAGGCGCTGGAAAACGCCGGGCCGCTGGGCAAACGGCTGGTCGGTTTTACCTTGGACGACCCAGATGCGGTGCTGGTCGGGCGCGAAACGATCCTGCGGGATGGGGTTCAGGTCGGCTATCTGACCTCGGGCGGATATGGCTATACCGTCGAGAAATCAATCGGTTACGGGTATGTGCGTGGGCACGGGCTGGACGATGCGGCGCTTGAGGCCGCGTCGTGGGAGTTGGTCGTGGCCAATGAAGTATTCCCGGCGCAGATCGGTCTGCGCCCGT